>JAICMD010000022.1 GCA_025929405.1 Mucilaginibacter sp.
CCCTGCTGCGCCTAAAATTTCAGCTACAGAGTAGCCTAATAAATTATTACGCACATGGCCCAGGTGCAGCGGTTTATTGGTATTTGGCGATGAATATTCAACCATTACCTTTTTGCCGTTTGGTTTAAAAACAGCAAAATCATTGGTTAAAATATTAGTATAAAATTCATGGAGCCAGTAGCTATCAGCTAATGATATATTTAAAAAACCTTTAATTACATTAAACGCGGCAACTTCCTGAAGCTCGTTTTTAAGAAACTCGCCTATCTCGGCCCCGGTTTGTTCGGGAGATTTTTTTGAAAATTTAGTAAATGGAAAAGTAACAATAGTAACCTGCCCTTCAAACTCTTTTCGTGTTTCCTGCAAAGCGATTGCAGCAGGGTCAATATCAGTTTGGTATAATTGTTTTACGGCTTTAACGGCTGTATCAATAATAAAATTCATCCGTCAAAATTAGTTAAAATAGTGTAATTGTAAGTGATGAGTAGTGAACAGACTATTAACAAATAAATTTACTAATCATTCACTACTAACTACTCACTATTAACTAAATCACTGCATTGATGCTCATTTCTTTAATCTCTTTGCTTTCCGGGCGGCCGTTTTTAAAGGCTTTGCGTGGGGTTAAACCAAGCAACTCAAACATGGCCATATCCTCATCAAAGGTTGGGTTTGGCGTAGTTAATAGTTTCTCGCCTGCAAAGATTGAGTTGGCGCCAGCCATAAAACATAAAGCCTGCTCAACGGTACTCATTTCGGTACGACCAGCAGACAAGCGCACAACTGTTTTAGGCATTATTATTCGCGTAGTGGCTATCATGCGTACCATGTCCCAAATAGAAACACGGGGCTGCTCGGCCAATGGTGTACCCTGTACCGGAACCAGCGCATTAATTGGTACTGATTCAGGATGTTGAGGTAAGTTTGATAGTGTTTTAAGCATTGATATACGGTCCTCAACCGTTTCGCCTAAACCAATAATACCACCGCTGCAAACACTTATTTTAGCCTTGCGTACGTTGTGCAGGGTTTGTAAACGCTCGTCATAAGTGCGGGTAGTAATAATGCGTTTATAGTCTTCTTCTGATGTATCCAGATTGTGATTGTAAGCATATAAACCGGCATCAGCCAAACGTTGTGCCTGGCTTTCGGTAAGCATACCTAAGGTACAACAAACTTCCATATCCAGCTCGTTTACCGCTTTAACCATGTCAATAACTTTGTCAAAGTCGCGGTTATCACGTACTTCGCGCCATGCGGCACCCATACATAGCCTTGAAGCGCCGCCTGCTTTTGCACGTTGAGCCACTTCAATAACTTCCTCTTTAGGCATTATGGCGTGTACATCAACACCGGTATTGTAACGCGCAGCCTGCGGACAGTAGGCACAGTCCTCAGGGCAGCCGCCAGTTTTTATAGATATCAACGAGCTTATCTGTACCTCTGCATAGTCTTTATTTTCGCGATGAATAGTAGCTGCGCGATAGATCAGGTCAAGCAGTGGTGTATTGTATATTTCGGTAATTTCTTCCTTCGTCCAGTTGTATCGTACTTCGGTCATATCGTTCTGTTTTGAAAGTTCAAATTTATAATAAAAGCCCGTCTTAGGACTAATGATGTAATAAAAATTTGGTGGCTAAAAAAAGCGGCAGTAAAAATCCGGCACAATCAGTAAATGTAGTGATGATGATAGACGATGCAACAGCAGGGTCAATCCCTACCCTTTTTAATATCAAAGGGATTGTTGAACCGGTAAGTCCGGCTATGATCAGATTGCCTGTCATCGCCAAAAATAACACTAAACCTAATAATGGGTTGGCATCATAAAATAAAGCTATACACAGCACAACTAATCCGTTAGCTGCGCCATTGAGCATACCCACTAAAAATTCTTTTAAAACAGTGTTATATGCCTGATTGTCGGTAAGGTCACTAAGCGATATACGCCTTACTGTTACGGCCAATGCCTGCGTTGCTGCATTGCCACCCATGCCTGCAATTATGGTCATATAAGCAGCAATGGTTGGTATTTGAGCCACGGTGGAATCAAAATGCCTGATGATAGAAGCCGCCAAATAAGCTGTAGCCAAGTTAATAACCAGCCACGGCAAGCGGCTTTTTACTGCATCTTTCCAGTTACCACTTAATTCCTCGTCTTCTGATACACCGGATATTTTTAACATGTCTTCGGTGCTTTCCTGCTCCATTACATCAATGATATCATCAACAGTAATGCGTCCCAGCAGCTTCATATCATCATCAACTACCGGTATAGCAGTTAGGTTATATTGCGATATCAGTTTGGCTACCTCTTCCTGGTCAAGATCGGCCTTAACATATACAGGATTGGCAATCAGCAGGCTTTTTACCTTAGCATTGGCATGTGCTTTTATAATATTTTTTATCGATACTACCCCCTGCAATGTATTGGCATCATCAACCACATAGATGGTATAAAACTCCTCCATTTCTTCTGATTGGCGGATAACTTCATCAAGGGCTGTTTTTTTATCCATACGGATATTTACCTTGATAAGCTCGGGGTTCATCAATCCGCCCGCGGTATTCTCGTCATAATTTAACAGGGCGCGTATACTGGTGGCATCTTCCTGATCGATGTCCTCTAAAATTTCCTGCTGTTCATGTTCTTCTAATTGCGAGATAATATCCGTTGCATCATCATAATCCAGTTCCTCAACAATTTCCGAACGTTTTTCGGGATGCAGGTTTATTAGCAATTCTCCCGGACGATGCTCTTCGTCCATTTCGGCAATTACCTCTGATGCGATGTCAGCAGGCAGGATGTTGATAATTTTTTCGCGGGCTTCCTGTGGTAGTTTTTCAAATAATATGGCAATCTCCGAGGCGTGATACTCCTGCAATACGGCTTTCAGTTCCGTATCAGGGCCTTCAAGCGCAGTTTTAATGCGCAGCAAATCGGTTTTATCAATTTCAAAAGATTGCATACCCGACTAAAATAAGCAATTATGCATGTAAAAAGATAACATTTATTGCGTTTGGATAATTAAGCTCAGGTTTTTTAATACCACTGATAATTGAAACATAAAGTTTATATATTTGCGGAGTAATTCTTTGATAATTGATATGAAAAAGACTTTAGGACTAATCATTACATTTGTTGGTTTAGCAATAATAATTGGAGCGTTTTTTTTAACACCTGACCATGTGTTAAACGCAGCCGATTCAGTAAACGGAATCAAAGCTTCGGCACCATTGGCTTATGGCGGGTTTATAACTTTTGGCGTTGGTGTTGTATTGTACGTTTCGGCCCTTCCTCTGGCTGGCGAGAAACGCCGTCAAGAAAGTCAATATTAATTTTAAGATATTCAAAATACATGCTCTGATAAATTTATCGGAGCTTTTGTATTAATTACAAATTTCGGGGTATCTATTACGATAACTTATAAATAATTAAATATAAGTGGTAAGTATAAAGCCCCTAATCTTCTTTTCCGGCTGCTCTGTTCAGATAGCTTTGAATATCATTAAACAGCATTAGCAAATTTATTGGAAAGAACCAACACTGCTATAAGTGTAAAAAATATGGCAACCTTGTTGGTAGTACTCAGCTTTTCGTTAAAAATCAGTAAGGCAATCAGGGTACCTAAAGTGATAATGCCGATATTGATTGCCAAAAAAAGACCTGAAGGCTGCCTGTTCAATTCCTTCATAGCTTTCATGTAAAAAAAGGTTCTGCTAAAATTAACCATGCCAAGTACAAAACCAATTAATATATGCGGCCAGGAAAACCTGGTTTTATTGCGTGATATTTGAATTGTTAACAATATGACTGAAACAAGGAAAGCCAATACAAATGTTATGAATAATGAATTTGTATCTGGCGAAGACGAAATTACGGTTAGCTTATCGGTTAATATGTTAACCACACCAATACCAATAAATATTGCAAGTAAATAAAACCATGCTCCCGTTGATTTTTTTGAACCCCGCGCCCTTTTCCATGGGATGGCACAAAATATAGCAGCCAAACTGAGTACTATACCTAACAATTGTGAATGGTTAAGCGCTTTATTTAACCATAAATACGAAAATATAAGAGGTACCACTAATGACAGCCGGGTTGCAATAACCGTTAAAATAATACCGGTTGCCTGTATGCTTGACCGCACCAGCAAAAACATTACAGGCATTAATAATGCCAAAAGCCAATAATTGTAATTTGATAAGGTAGTTGTTAAATTAACTACGGTTAACTGTGGTTTATAAATTACCCATGAAATAATTACAGCCGCAAAATAATTCCATGTAACAGCCTGCAAAACATCAATATGATAACGCTTGGCAAGCTTTAATAACACTAAAATAGTTACGCTGCAGCAAATACTTAAAATAACAAAAAGCATAAATATTACCTATGATATAAAACTTTTAAAATATCGTTACCGCATAAATACTCGTCGCTAACAATGTCATTAATAACAGGTGCTTTAATACCGTTGGCTAATGTGGCCTTCCCGACGAAAATCCGTGCCTCATCCCATAAACCGGCTTCAATAAAACTATTAAGAGTTGCAGCGCCCCCCTCAATTATAAGCGATTGTATATCCAGCATATATAATTGGTATAATATGTAATGCGGCACAAACCTGTCAAAATCTTCTAAAGCAATATACTTGTTTTTACCATCAACCCCTGCCCTTATTTCATTAAATATAAGCGTATCAACAGATTGGTCAAAAATATTAAGACTTTTATCCAACTCCAGCCGACGATCAATTACTACGCGTTTGGGGCTTTTGCCCTTGCCAAAACGTACGTTAAGCTGTGGATTATCAATAGCAGCGGTATTCTTACCTACCAATATCGCATCTTCTTCGCCCCGCCATTTATGCACCAGTTTGCGTGCTTCTATTCCTGTTATCCAAAACTGTGTTTTATCATCAGGCGCAAAAAAGCCATCCGTTGTTTGTGCCCATTTCAAAATAACATAAGGCCGATGTTTTTGTATCCGGGTAAAAAACCGGCGGTTTAGCCACCTGCATTCATCTTCCATAATACCTGCAACCACTTTTATACCTGCAGCTTCCAGTTTTTCAATCCCCTTACCATCTACTTCATCAAACGGGTCGCGACAGCCAATTACTACAGTTGGTATTTGATGTTTAATAATCAAATCAGCACAGGGAGGTGTTTTACCATAATGCGCGCAAGGCTCCAATGATACATATATAACTGATTGTTTAAGCAATCCTGCCGCGTTATCGTACCTATTTAGCACCTGGTTTACGGCATTTACCTCTGCATGTGCGTGCCCGTATTGTTCGTGGTAACCTTCGCCAATAATAGTATCGTTATGCACTATCACTGCGCCTACCATTGGGTTTGGGCTTACCTTACCCATGCCCAATTTGGCCAATTCAAGGCAGCGGCGCATATATATTTGATGCTGGTGCATACTACAAAAGTAGCTTTTTATGTTACTTTGTTATGTGAAAACTATATATGATGTATTCCAATCCTTCCGTACGGGACTAAACCAACTGTACAACTCAAATGAAACAGAGGCGCTTACACTATGGGCGGTTAGCGAAATAATGGAATTATCAAAAGCATCTGCCAAGGCCTTCCCCGAAAAAGAACTTACCGTATTACAGCAGGAATTGCTATCGTCTGTATTAATGGAACTAAAAACAGGCAAACCGTTGCAATACATACTGGGTTATACGGAATTTTACGGATTAAAGTTTGTGGTAAACCAATCAACACTTATACCCCGGCCCGAAACCGAAGAATTAGTTGAGTGGGTATTGGAGAGTTGGCAGTGTGAAGTGGGCAGTGGTGAATTGGCAGTGGATAGTGGGCAGCATGTAGGTAAAATATTAGATATAGGTACCGGTAGCGGCTGTATTGCCGTAAGCCTAAAAAAGAATTTGCCCGATGCGGATGTAACAGCAATTGATATTTCACCAGATGCATTACAAGTAGCAAAAACCAATGCACAATTAAATGAAGTAAATGTAAATTTTATTGAGGCTGATATTTTAAAACACCAAACACCAATCACCAATCACTATTCACTAATAATAAGTAACCCTCCTTATGTTACGCCAACAGATAAGGAACAAATGCATATTAACGTAACCGGTTTTGAGCCACATACTGCCTTATTTGTACCTGAGAATGATCCATTGTTATTTTATAAGGCAATAGCTCAGTTTGCAAAAAGCAATTTGTTACCCGGAGGTTTGTTGTTTTTTGAAATAAATGAAAGTTACGGTAATGAAACCGTTGAAATCTTACACAACACAGGCTTTAATAATATTGAACTAAGAAAAGACATGAGCGGCCGCAACCGTATGATTAAGGCATCAATATAGCAACATTAGGTAATCATAGTACGAGCTTGCCTGGCATTTACACACTCAATTACTTTGAATTTTTTACCTGCCAGGTCATTATAAGTTTCAAAAAAAACTATCACTTCATCTATCAATTCCTTTTCTAACTGACTAATATTATTTACATCTTTATAGTGTACTGATACAATTGGTATTGCTAAAAAACGGTCATTTCTAACAGTATTACCGTCACGTTCGGTCTGTTCGGCTTTGATGGCGCCTATTATACGGCACTCAATTGCACAACCCGGAAATGTTTTTATTTCAGATATCACCATTATATCCAGCGGATCACCATCTTCGCCTTTTGTATTTGGCATAAAACCAAAATCATACGGAAATACCAAACCTGCCGGTAGTACCTTATTTAGCTTAATGCGGGATAATCCTTCATCATAATCATATTTATAAGCGCTCCCTTTGGGTGTTTCAATAATTGCGGTAATTGTTTTCATAAACGTATGAGTTTGTTAGGCTGTTGCTTTTTGACATTAAAAAAAACTTCGTGTGTTTGATGATGTTTACTTAATAAACAACCCATCTCATGAAAAATAAAATAATTGCATTATTAATTACAACAGTGGCTTTTGGTTTCACTGCATGTAACGGCGACCATTCAACCAGGGTAGTTCGCGATACATCCGAAAGTCACTACGACCCACCAAAATCATCAGATACTACTAAAACAACCACCGCTACCGGTGATGCCGGATCGGTTGATAACAGTGGTTCGGGTGGTACGCATATTGATACACCGGTTAAAAAATCGCAGCCGCCTAAATAATTGCAAGCTATTTATTACTTTTTTGCAGGCTGCCACTTGGGTCGGCGTTACCGCGGGCCGATGTGTCAGCTCCTTTTTTAGCAGTATCAGCAGGGAATGATGGTGTTACCTGTGCACCTTTAACGTTTGAAGTATCTACACCATTTCCTAAAGTGGCTTTTTGTCGGTTACTGTTGCAGGCAGAAACCATCAGCAGAAATAATAAGGCCGCAATAAATTGGATATTTTTCATATTCAGAGCTTTTATGTTTATAAATAACTCTTACACATTAAAGTGGTTTTAAATTTTGTTATCCTTTTTTACTGCCATAAACATTAACCGTAATGCGGCTGGTATGTTTAATTCCGAAGGTGCTGCCCGGAATAACGTTGAGATAGGCTTTTAAGTAGCCATCCGTTATTCCCTTCATAATTTGCGGATAAGTTTTTTCCAGATCGGGCATCAATGATTTATCAAAATGCAAGCCGCCATTCTCATCAACCATAACTGTAAACGAATAGAAAAAATCAGCGTAAGCATGTTTTATTTTAATATTATACTCGGGGTACATATAGGCATCACTTGCATTATATCTATTTTGCTCATTAGCCTCAACCTTCACTTTCTCAACTGTTAAATAAGGGCTTTTGCTTTTTAAAACTACCGGTTCACGTGCAGCAAATACATTGCTATAATGCGAGTTGGCATAGGCCGACATCCCCTCAACAAACAGGGTGTCTTGCTTGTCTGGCTTCCGTAATATATCCGATGTGGTTTTTAAAACATTTTTTATATAATCGTCTGAATAAAAGGTGGTAAAAACTGTCGACCTCAACAAATAAATAACATTACTTTCAACAGCCATAACCTGAAATACCAGGCTGTCTTTAGATAATTTTTTAACCTTAAACCATGATCGTGCTACATAAAATATTGAATCATGATCATTGGTTATCTTAAAATTGGCAAATTTATTTTTTATCGGATCGTATACACTTGCACTGTCGTCGGATAAAAAAGTAAGTCGCCAATCAGGCGCAACTACATAACCATATTTATCAACCGAGCGTCCTGTGGCATGTCTTCTTCTAACTTCAGTATAATGTATCCCCAATACTGGTTTAAAAGTTACCTTATGCAAATCGGGCCGATCAAACTTAACATTGCATCCGGTATACAGCCATCCAATTAAAACTAAAAGCAGGTTTGTTAAAGTTATTTTTTGCTTGTTAAGAGGCCGCATTATTTAAATCTTGTTATCTCCTGTTTATACAGGCCGGCCAAATTTAAAATAAAAACACCTTTAGCAATTATTAAAGGCGTTTTTATGCGTAATATTTAGCTAATATTTATGCAGATTTTTTTTGATTAAGTGTATAAGCAGCATCATGTATTGCTAAAAGTATATCGTCTGTATATAATGTCCCGGTAAGCTCTTTGTTAATATGGTAGTATACAATGTGTTTTTAAGTATCAATTACATAAGTTGATAACAATGGCACATTATTATCAATGCCCGGATATATATTCCATGTCGGAGCTTCATCTGAATACACTCTGAATTGTTGCGCCAGTTCATTATTACGATCGTAATAAAAATTAAGCGACAAATTATTTTCCCAAACCACCTTTTCTAAGGTAGCCGTATCTGTATCAGCAGTAACGATCAGTAAATTCCCCCCATTGGCTTTAATTTCATATTGGATAGCATTTAATTGCTGCAAATATTCCACGCCATAATTACCCCAACGGTTTGAATAAAAAGCCACAACTAATGGCGCGTTTAATAATTGTCTTACCTGGCTGGCGCCATAGGTTGGTGCGCCATTATAAAAATGTTGCCAGCGGTTAAACCCGGCGCTTAAATTAAAATTGGGTACTGTATTACCTGTTTTAACAGGATTTAAAGTTTTATAGTTTTTATAATAAAGATCATTTTCAGCAATAATTTCTGACAGATCAAAAAAAGGATATTTATTAGTTGTAGTTAGCATATAGAAAAAATTAAGAGTTATTAAATAATTTATTTAGCGTAGTCAAAATCTACCTGCAACAACAACCCATACTATATAATAACTGGTAACAGCCTACCCTTTTTAATAAAAAGGACTTATGAATATATTTTAAATAGCTGTGTGATTTTTTCATAATTCAAATATACTATATAATCTATAATATTAGTAGTATTTATAATAAAAAATAAACAACTCCAATCAAGAATTAGTTTTAAAAATATTTTTTATAATTGAATGAACATGACAGCCGGCACAAAACCCCAATACCGACTCTAAAAACGCGAAAACTATAATAATAACGGCAAATATATCAGCGGCATTATTTGCTTTAAATAACAACAATATAAGCATCAGCGCTGTTATACTCATCCCCATACCGGCTGCAAAACGTTTGGGCGCTTTGTCAACAGGTTTGTTTTTAATATTTAATAGTTTGATGATCCAATCGCTAATAATACTCAACAAACTGTATTTACCCCGTTTAAAGGCGCGCATACAAAAATCAACAAATAAAAAAAACACGATGAACCGCAAACCATTGTATAAAAACATCAATGTTAGTAGCATCACCATAAATGCTGTTAACCGTGCCTTATTTTCATTAATGGGTACAAAATCAACAGGGCAATCCAAATTATTATTTTCCATTTGTACGCAAATGTAGCCATAACTTATTCAGATGCCTCTTCGCCCTTTTCGCCCAATTCAACAATGTCTCCCTCCTGAAATAAAATTGCTTTTAATGTTTCGCGCCAAACAGGTTTTTTGCGCAGCAAAAATTCAAGATCCATCCCAAAGTGTTTAAACTCTTCGTGCTGGGCATTTTGCATGATAGCTTTGGCTTGTTTATCCCTTTCAACAGATATACGTTGTTCGTACCAGTTTATGGCTTCGGCTTCTTCGGTTAACGAAACTATCATACGTGCAAAGGTGCGCGTTTCATCAGATAATTCGTGGGCGGGTTCGTGGTATTGATCAAAAGACATGATTATAAATTTTATTTAATAAGGCAAAAAGTATCTATTTGTTTTACATATATATCTTATAATTTCACCTGTCATTAACTTATATTTGTTTAATAGCAATAATGAAGGAGTTACAGGATATTATACAGGCATTTGATGCAGCAACAAGCCAGCAGAAACAAACGGCTTTAGCCACAGTTGTGCATGTTGAAGGGTCGTCATACCGCCGTGCCGGGGCACGTATGCTTATAACCGAAGATGGGCAGCTTACCGGTGCAATAAGCGGCGGATGCCTTGAGGGCGATGCCTTGCGCAAGGCCCGCCTGGTAATGGCTCAAAACAAATCAATGCTGGTAACTTACGATACTACTGACGATGATGATGCCAAATTTGGCGTTGGTCTGGGCTGCAACGGCATCATTCATATTTTAATTGAACCTATTTTTGTCGATAAACAGGACAATCCTATAGCATTATTTAAACTGTTTTTAAGTAAACGGCAATCGGTTGTGCTGGTAACTATATTTTCATTAAATGATAAACAGGCTGTACAACCCGGCACCTGTGTTTTAATGACCCATGATGAAACACTGCATGGATCATTCCCGGATGAGGATATAAAAGACGCCTTAATGGATGATGCACAGGATGTACTTAAAAATGGCAACTCGGTAACCAAAACCTATTTATACGGCGATAAGTTTACCTGCTTTATTGAATTGTTGGAACCAACCATATCGCTGGTAATATTTGGTGCGGGTAATGATGCTATACCTTTAGTACAACTGGCCAATGTTTTAGGCTGGCATATAACTTTGATAGACGGGCGAGCCAATTATGCAGTACCTGCGCGTTTCCCGTTAGTTAAACGTATTATTATAGCCAAACCTGAGCAGGCATTACAACAGTTGACTATTGACAATCGTGCCATTTTTGTGCTGATGACGCATAACTACAACTATGATGTAGCTATACTAAAGCAGTTAGTACCGTTGCAATTATCCTATGTAGCGTGCCTGGGTCCTAAAAAACGGCTTGACCGGATGCTGGATGAATTGAAGGGTGAAGATTTAAATATAACTGACGAACAATTAAAAAGCATTTACGGCCCGGCTGGCTTAGATATCGGGGCTGAAACATCAGATGAGATAGCCTTATCGATCTTGTCAGAGATGCAGGCTGTACTAAAAAAGCGCAGAGGTACTTCATTACGCGAAAAAACAATTATTCACAATCGTAAGGCCGACCAGATTGTACAGCAGGAACGGCCCGCAATAATTATTAAATCCTGCTGATGATTGGGGTAATTATTTTAGCGGCAGGCTCATCAAGCCGTTTAGGTAAACCTAAACAAAACCTTGTTTTTCAAGGCAGTACACTCCTGCACCGAAGTATTAAAATTGCATTAAATGCTGATACCGACGAAGTTGTAGTAATTTTAGGAGCAAATACTGATGTTATAAAACCCACGCTTACTGATAAAAATATCCATATCATCCAAAACGATGATTGGGCCGAAGGTATGGCATCGTCTATACGACTTGGGGTATCAACTTTACTCAAAATAAACCCGCAATTACAACATGTAATTTTAATGCTTTGTGATCAGCCATTTGCAGATGTATCAATAATTAACCAGCTTATCAAGGCTGCTTCAAAGGATAAAACTATTGCAGCCAGTGCATATAACGGAACTGTTGGCCCTCCTGCCCTATTTAATAAAGTTCATTTTGATGAACTATTGACTTTGCGAGGTAATGACGGTGCTAAAAAGTTGCTGTTAAAATACGAGGACGAAGTAGCTAAAATGCCTTTCCCTTTAGGAATGATAGACATTGATACCATTGGCGATTTTGAACGCCTGGAAATTGGTGGATAATAACTATCTATCGCTGCATTAGCCTTGCTACATATTTCCCAATAATATCAAACTCCAGGTTAACAACCGAACCTACCCTAACATTATGCAGATTAGTATGTTCATACGTATAAGGTATTATTGCTACCGAAAAACTATTTGTTTGCGAGTTTACAACAGTAAGACTAATGCCGTTTACACATATCGAGCCTTTTTCTACCGTTACGTTTCCTTTATCAGTATCATATTCAAAAGTATACTCCCAACTACCGTCAAGTTCTTTAAATTGAGTACACACGGCGGTTTGGTCGACATGGCCTTGTACAATATGTCCATCCAACCGGGCGTTCATTTGCATGCAGCGTTCAAGGTTTACAGGTTCATTAAGTTTTAAATGCCCCAAACTGGTTTTATTCAAGGTTTCTTCAATAGCTGTAACGGTATGTATGCCATCCGCAACAGCTACAACCGTTAAACAAACGCCATTATGTGCTACTGATTGATCTATCTTTAACTCGTGCGATATAGCCGATTTGACAGTAATATGCAGATTGCCATGATCTTGTTGAAGATCAACCACTGTACCTAAAGTTTCTATTATTCCTGTAAACATTTGCCCTTATTCTCCCTGAAAGGAAGTTATTTATGATGTAAAACTAAAGATATTAATTTAGGTTTATTACATACTTTTATCATAAAACATTATGTCCAAACAAAGCGCCGGAATTTTATTGCATCGTAAAGTTGACAGCCAACTACAGGTATTCCTGGTGCATCCGGGCGGGCCATTTTTTAAAAATAAAGATGACGGTACATGGTCCATTCCCAAAGGTGAGTTTTTAGATGATGAAGATGCATTGATTGCTGCCAAACGGGAGTTTGAAGAAGAAACCGGTCAACCCATTGATGGAGATTTCAAGGAACTATCGCCCGTAAAAATAAAAAGCGGCAAGATAATACATGCCTGGGCCGTTGAGGGCGATATTAATCATGAGATAATTGTGAGCAATTTATTTGAGATGGAATGGCCGCCACGATCAGGCAGGATGGCCAGTTTTCCTGAAATAGATCGTGCTGCATGGTTTGATACAGACACAGCTAAACTCAAGATTAATCAAGGGCAGGTTAAATTGATTGAGGAGTTGGAGGGAATATTAATGTAGAGTCGCAATACTTTACGGCTTTACATAAGAGAGACACAAAGTATTATGTCTCTACAGTTCTTTTCTATTTTTAACCCAATTCGAAACATCAGCAACCAGCGGAGCTTCCTTTTTACCACCTGATAATAATTGCTGCATAATTAGTGCGGCTATTAAAGCTTCGTCTTCATTATCCTCCTGCAAAGCATCAGCATTAAAATATTTATTTACAAAATGCGTATCAAATTTACCTGACCTGAATGCTATGTGCTGCATTACAAACTTACCAAAGCCTAATGTGGTTGTTATGCCGGTTATATGAAATTCATCAATGGCGTGTGCCATACGGTCGATAGCCTCATCACGATTTTTGCCATAAGCAATCAGTTTGGCAATCATTGGATCGTAATAAATAGGTACTTCCATTCCCTGCTCAAAGCCATCGTCCACTCTAATACCGGGTCCTTTAGGCGTTATATAGGTTTGCAGTGTGCCAATATCCGGCAGGAAATTATTTGCCGGGTCTTCAGCGTATATCCGCAGCTCAATAGCATGGCCCTTTATGGTAAGCTCTTCTTGTTTAAAGCTAAGCGCTTCGCCCCTGGCAATTTTTATTTGTTCTTTTACAAGGTCAATGCCAGTTATCAGTTCGGTAACGGGATGCTCAACCTGCAAGCGGGTATTCATTTCCAAAAAATAAAAATTGAGCTTATCATCCATTATAAATTCAACTGTACCTGCGCCGGTATAGTTTACAGATCGCGCAACATCAATCGCGCATTTACCCATTTGTGCACGAATAGCCGGGGTTAATGTTGCTGATGGTGCTTCTTCTACTACCTTTTGATGACGGCGCTGAACTGAGCAATCGCGCTCAAATAAATGCACAATATTGCCGTGGTTATCGCCTAAAACCTGTATCTCAATATGTTTTGGCGATGATATATATCTTTCAATAAACACCGAACCATCGCCAAAGGCTGATGTGGCTTCGGAAACAGCTAACTGCATTTGCTCTTCAAAGTGATTGGCACTATCTACTACCCGCATACCCTTGCCCCCACCACCTGCAGCCGCTTTAATTAAGATGGGAAATCCAACTTCAATAGCACGAAGTTTTGCTTCGGCAATATCTGTGATGGCTTCTTCAGTACCGGGTACCATCGGGATATTATACTGCATAGCCGCCACCTTGGCCGATAATTTATTACCCATTATCTCCATAGCCTCGGGCGACGGGCCTATCAATATCAATCCTGCTGCTTTTACCTGCCTTGCAAATGCAGCATTCTCACTTAAAAACCCATAACCGGGATGTATTGCCTCTGCACCGGTTTGGCGGCAGGCATCAATGATTTTATTACCTAACAGATAAGATTTATTAGATGGCGACGGGCCAATATGTACAGCTTCATCGGCATAGCGCACATGTAAGGCGTTACGATCAGCATCCGAATAAACAGCAACAGTTTTAATACCCATTTCGCGCGCGGAGCGCATAATACGTAAGGCAATTTCGCCGCGATTGGCTACCAGTATTTTATGCATACTTAACAAATGTAATTGATTTAGGCTTAAAGGTTAAAGGTTAAAGGAGAAAGCATTACTTATCGCTCTGCAAATTGACTCATCCAGTCATCGCTACGCTCGACCACCCTCTCTTCCGCAAGCGGGAAAGAGGATGGTTTGTTGCCTTTAACCTTCTTTCCGCCAAAGGCGAAGAGAGAGTCGACCAGCGTACCGCAGTCGGGATGAGTATATACTACATAGATAAACAATCTTACTAATCCTACAATTTTAAAATCTTAGTCTATTTTTAATCATTCTAATTTATACATTGTAACGTTTCAGTTACTGTTTTAATGCAGTAAATAATATAGATTAATAATAAATTTGATTACTAACTTAAATTATTAATCGAAAATGGCTACTTACAAAATCAACGTCAACAATAAGCAACTTACTGTTGACGCCGATGCTGATACACCACTACTGTGGGTATTACGCGATCATTTGAATTTGGTGGGCACAAAATTTGGCTGCGGTATTGCACAATGCGGCGCCTGCACCGTGCACATCAATGGTACCGCAACCCGGTCATGCCAATTCCCGATTGCTGCAGTTGGTAACTATAAGGTTACTACTATTGAGGGTTTAAGCCCAACAGGCACACATCCTTTACAATTGGCATGGGAAGAGGTTGACGTACCTCAATGCGGTTATTGCCAGGCTGGCCAGATAATGGCTGCCGCGGCTTTGTTAAAAAAGATCCCCAACCCTACGGATGCGGATATTGATGCTAACATGAATAATATTTGCCGCTGCGGTACGCATGTACGCATACGCAAAGCTATTCACCTTGCTGCTGCCAACGGAGGGGCTAATGTAAAATGAGTAACTCAACAGTTTCAAGGCGCCACTTTTTAAAGGTAAGTTCAATTGCCGGTGGCGGTATAATGATAGGTTTTAATTTATTGACCGACGCTGTAGCTATGGCTGATACTCCTGCGGTATTTAACCCGAATGCTTATGTATCTATCGATTCAAAAGGATTAGTTACGCTGATGTCGCCAAATCCCGAAATAGGTCAGGGCGTTAAAACCGCCTTACCAATGATATTAGCCGAAGAGCTTGAAGTACCATGGGATAAGGTTGAAGTAGAAATGGCCCCGTTGGAAACCAAATATGGCAACCAGATGGCAGGTGGAAGTGGCTCAGTACGGACACGTTATATGCCTATACGACAGGCCGGTGCTGCAGCACGCCAAATGCTTATAACCGCTGCGGCTCAAACCTGGGGAGCTAATGAAGCAGACTGCTACGCTGATAATGCTTTTGTTATACACAAGCCTACGGGTAAAAAATTAAGCTATGGCGAACTGGCTACAAAAGCGGCCACGCTACCGGTGCCAACCGATGTTAAATTAAAGGACCCTAAAGATTTTAAAATCATTGGTGCAAGGGTTCCTAATATTGATAACAGAAAGATAGTAACCGGCCAACCATTATATGGTATTGATACACGCCGCGATGGTATGCTGTTTGCCGCGGTAGCCAAAGCCCCTGCATTTGGTAAAACTTTAAAATCATTTGATGATACTGAGGCACGCAAGGTAACAGGTGTTAAAAACGTAGTGGCTGTACCTGCAAGAAACCTGGTGGCTGTTTTAGCAACATCAACCTGGGCAGCTAAAAAAGGTAAGGCAGCTTTAAAAATTGAGTGGGAAGATAAATCCAAATTAGAAAGCACTACTGACCATGATACCGCATTTACCGAAATGGTAAATAAATCCACTGCAAAGCCTGCAAGAAATGATGGCGATGTAGATGCAGCCTTTGCAAAGGGTAAGGTAATAGAAGCTACTTACGAAGTGCCCGCATTATCGCACGCCAACATGGAGCCTCTTAACTTTTTTGCTGACGTAAGAGATGGCAAAGTTGATTTATACGGGCCAACGCAAGTACCCTCAAGATTACGAAGTGAAGTAGCTGGCGCATTAAAAGTTCCGCAGGAAAGCATAACCTTAAAAATGCCAAGACAAGGCGGTGGCTTTGGACGTAAATTACAACCAGACAATGGCGTTGATGCGGCTATGATATCACAAGCAGCAAAAGTGCCGGTACAGATGCTATGGGCACGCGAGGATGATATGCAAAATGATTATTATCGTCCGGCAAGTATGTTTAAATACCGAGCAACTATAGGTGCTGATAACACCATTGCCGCGTGGCATATTAATGGCGCTGTAATGAGCACTAATGCCAATGGCCGGGCTATAATACCTGATGGCTTTCCTGCTGCCTCGATACCAAATTACCGTGCTGAAACACAAGGATTACCAAGCAATATAAATACCGGCCCGTGGCGCGCACCTACCAGTAACGCGGTATGTTTTGCCGATGAATCATTTATGGATGAGTTGGCCCATGCTATGAAAAAAGATCCTGTTGCTTTAAGATTGGAGCTATTGGAAAAAGCTAAAAGCCAGCCTGTAGGTAAAGTTGGGCATGATCCGGCTAAATTTATAAGCGTTGTTGAACTGGTTGCTAAAATGAGTAACTGGGGTAAAAACAAAAAGCCTAATACTTATTATGGTTTTGCTATGCATTATTCATTCAGCACTTATGCGGCACATGTTGTTGAGTTAACTAAATCGCCAAAAGGTGATCTGCGTGTAACCAAAGTGTATTGCGCTGTTAACTGCGGGCGCGTTATCAATAAAAGCGGTGCCGAAACACAGGTACAGGGAGCTGTTGTTGATGGCTTGAGCCACGCTATGTTTAGCAAAGTCACCTTCAATAAGGGTGCGGTTGAGCAAACTAACTTTCATACATATAAATTTTTGCGCATGAAACATGCACCGTTGGACGTTGTGGTACAATTTGTACCATCAGAAGATGCACCAACAGGTTTGGGCGAGCCTGGATTACCACCTATGGCACCCGCTGTTGGAAACGCAATTTTTGCCGCTACCGGCAAACGTTATCGTAAATTACCGTTTGAGTTAGAAGCATAAGTAATTTATAATATGCAAATAGCGCCTCTCTGATAAATGTCAGAGAGGCGTTTATATTTATATAATGCCTGTTGTTAAATCAGGTATCCCACAAAACAAAAAACGCTCTATGTTTATCCATAGAGCGTTCGTTATCCAAAAAAGTATCTTATTTGTTTGTTGGCGGAGTAGTCGGATTTGCACCAGGCGCACCACCTTGCGGCCTTTGGCCACCTTGAGCCGGACCGCCAAAACCACCTGGACCGCCAGCAGGGCGTTGACCAGGAATATTTGCATATACCACCTTAGGGTGCGAAACGCCGCGATGGCAGGTATTACAGGTAATACCTGTTTCGGCCATCATACCTAACGAGTCTTTTTTAGCATTAAAGAATTTTTTATTGATCTTGCCTTCCATCACAAACATTTTGCGGGCCATTGCCTTTTCAGGTTTGATATCAAGGGCCTTGTTAGCATTGTCATGGCAAAAGTTACAACGTACGCCTAATGCCTTAGCCCATTCATCCATTAAATGATCAACCTGGCGAAAAGTAAGGCTTTTAGGTAAAACTTTGATATTAATCAATTTAGGCTCTGGACGAGGCTGCTGTTGCTGGGGTACTTGTTGTAAGGTAGTCATTGAAGCAAGTAACACAGTACTGCCTAATAAACCAATGGCTATAATTTTTTTGTTAAGCATAGTTTGTCATAATTAAGTCATCTAAATTATGGGTTTGTTATTAATGTTGCAACACTTTTAATTAATTACTGCATAATTGATATGTAACAAACCTGCTATATAAATAAATATTAACTTGCTTCAGCCAATTTCTCTCTTTCCAGAATCTCTAATAAAGCTTTTTCAGCACGGTTCAACTCTGACGATTTTATATCCTTATCCTCGTCCAATTCCTTTATATAATTAAAGATGGTACCTTCCTCATAACTTTTAATTACCGTTGGATGCACATAATATTTTTTGCAAACCGTGCGGGTATTACCTAAGTTAAGCGCAACCTCATCAAGTACGCTTATAATTTTTTTGCGGCATTCAGTTATCGTTTCAAATTCACCGGCCTCTTTAAAAGCATAAAGCGCACTAACACTTCCTGCCCAGGTACGAAAATCTTTGGCCGTAAAATCTTCGCCTGTTATATTTTTTAAATAAGTATTTATATCACCCGATCCTATTGAACAGCGTTTACCCTCATCATTATAGTATTGAAAAAGCTCCTTACCGGGTATGTCCCGGCATTGTTTTACCAGCCTTGCCAATTTACGGCTTTGCAGGGATATTTTATGGAACACGCCTTTTTTACCTTTAAACTCAAAACGCATACTTGCACCTTCTATTTTCACGTGTCTGTCCTGCAAGGTGGTAAGACCAAAGGAGCCATATAGTTTCTTGTACGATTCGTTCCCTACCCTTATGCTGGTCAGTTCCATTAAACGCACAACAAGTGCCATAACTTTTTCATGATCCAGGTTTTTGCGCGCCAGGTCTTTATCAACCTGCTCGCGTATTGCAGGCAAATGTGCCGCAAAAGTTTGCAGGCGATGGTATTTTGATTGATTACGTATCTTGTTCCAGTCAGGATGATAACGGTATTGCTTTCTACCTGCAGCATCCGTACCGGTAAACTGCAGGTGTCCGTTCTCATACGGCGAAATCCAAACGTTGGTATATGCAGGCGGAATAACCAGTTTAGTAAAGCGGGTTATCAGTTTTTTATCTTTAACCCGTTTTCCATCAGCATCAATAAACTGCCAGTTATCACCTGCCTTTTTACGCGTATAACCGGGTATTGAATCGGATACATAACGCAGGCCCACAGCTTTTGCGGTTATCTTGGGGTCGCGGCCAATTTTTTCCAGTTTTTTTATTAATCTGTCCATTCACCCTATTAACAATATATTAACTCTATAAGTTTTACCCGGCGTTGACCATTTTGTTTAAACAAATGCCCAGTATTGTGTTATCTATTTAAAAAACCACAGCAATGAAATACAACTTATTAGGTAATACCGGGCTTTTAGTGTCCGAGTTATGTTTTGGTACCATGACCTTTGGCGGCAGCCAGGGCGGTATATGGAGCAACATTGGCAAAGTACAACAGGATGAAGTAAACAGTTTAATGAAAACTGCTGTTGATGCAGGCATTAACTTTATTGATACTGCAAACGTCTATTCCTTCGGCGAATCAGAAAAATTATTGGGCCAATCAATAAAAGATGCAGGCTTAAACCGTAACGAACTGGTAATAGCCACTAAAGTACGAGGACGTATGAACGAGGGCGTTAATAACGTAGGCTTATCGCGTTACCATATTTTTCAATCGGTTGATGCAAGTTTACAGCGCTTGCAAATGGATCATGTTGATGTATTGTATGTGCATGGCTTTGACCCATTAACTCCTGTTGAAGAGATTATGCGCAGCTTAAACGATATTGTGCTTACTGGCAAAGTGCGTTATATAGCTGTTTGTAACTGGCCCGCCTGGGTAGTAATGAAAGCACAAGGAATTGCTGAAAAAAATGGCTGGAACAAATTTGTGGGCCTGCAATACTATTACTCATTACCAAGCCGCGATATTGAACGCGAAATTGTACCGTTGGCACTTGATCAAAACCTGGCTATTATGCCGTGGAGCCCGCTGGCAGGTGGTTTTTTATCAGGCAAATACAGCCGTGATAATGAGAAGGTTGGTTCACGCCGTGATAATTTTGATTTCCCTCCTTTAAATAAGGACAAAGCATTTGATATTGTTGATGTAATAACTGAGGTTGGTAAACAGCATAATGCCTCTCCTGCCGAAGTTGCATTGGCATGGGTACGCCAACAAAAGGGTATTACCAGCACCATCATCGGCGCAAAAAATATTGAACAATTGCGTGATAATATTAAATCTGTTGAACTTACTTTAGCTGCAGATGATCTGCAAAAAATTAACGAAGTAAGTGCCTTAACCAAAGAATACCCACAATGGATGGTTGAACGCCAGAGCGGCGACAGGCAATTGAAGTAGTGAATGGGCAGTGGTGAGTAGGCAGGGTTATAAACGCTATTCCCTACTCACCCTTCACCATTTCACATTTTTTAACTAATCTCTAATCACTATTCTCCAATCACTATCACTATGTTTGTAGTGTGAAACGTATTATTTTATCCTTTTTATTATTTGTATTGATAGCCGGCCATGCCTCTGCGCAAAAGTGGATGCCGGGATATTTTTATGATACTAAAGGCGATAAAGAAACCGGACTGATTAACAATAGTCCATCTGGCAAGGCGCCTATAAAAAACGAAGGTTTTATTCAGTTTAAAGATGATGCTAAAGCAGACGCTATTAAACTTAGCGCAAGTGACTTGCGATCATATGTAGTTGGCCGTGATAGTTTTGTGGTGGCAGCTACCGACTTATATTCAGATAAAATACTTGACTTTGTACGCGTTGCCTTAAATACCGACTTGAAGTTATATGCCGCCTTTGGCAATGACGGCAGCAGTGGCGGGGTCGGTTTTTCGCCGCAACTTGGCATAGGTACAGGTGTTGGCACCGGTGGCTACGGCGGTGGTTTAGGAGGTGGAATATCTATACCTATTGGCGGTGGCGGCGGTGGTAAAAAACAAGCG
>JAICMD010000126.1 GCA_025929405.1 Mucilaginibacter sp.
GTTTATAATATTTTTGCTTTTCCTATTATGGTAGTGGTATTATTTGTTTTACCACGAATGACGGACTCATTACACCCGGGTAATGGCGGAAATCCGGGATTTGGCGGCAGCGATTTAGATAATACCATGCGCATATCATTTTACCCGGCCATGTTAGGATGGAGCTTTATTGCTTTATGGATAGCTACCCTTAGGTATCGCATCAGGTTAATTGAATATAAAAGGAACGAAATAAACTAAATGAAACATCTATCAATATTACTGCTGTTATTATTAGGGTATACTACTACCGTATGTGCCCAATCGCCCGAGATGGATGATGCACTGCGCAGTTCAGGAAAAATATATGTGGTGGTTGTGGTAATTGCCATAATTTTTATTGGCCTGGCGTTTTATCTTTTCGCTATTGACAGGCGCTTAAAAAAGCTTGAAAAGCAAAAATAGTTAGCTAAACCTTGTTTATGTAAACATAGTTTTAGTAGTATTGTTAATAATGCTTTTGATGCAGGTAATAATATAATATCTGTATCGTTTGTTTATAATCACAATTCAATACAAAACTATGTCTGTAAATATTTCTGCCGAACAACCCACACATTTTTTTAGCGATGTATGTAAAAACTTTGACCATGCAGCGCAGTTTACCAAACACGATACAGGCTTATTAGATCAGATAAAATCATGCAATAGCGTTTATCGCTTTCGTTTCCCTATACGCAGGGGTAATGGCTTTGAAGTTATTGATGCCTGGCGTGTTGAACATTCGCACCATCAATCGCCAACTAAGGGCGGTATAAGATATAGCGAAATGGTAAATGAGGATGAAGTTATGGCCCTTGCGGCCTTGATGACCTATAAATGCGCCATTGTAAATGTGCCGTTTGGTGGGGCAAAGGGCGGCATCAAAATAAATCCTAAAAATTATACTATTCAGGAACTTGAAAATATAACCCGCCGCTATACAGTTGAGCTTATTAAGAAAAACTTTATTGGTCCAAGCATTGATGTGCCAGCCCCCGATTATGGGTCGGGCGAACGGGAAATGAGTTGGATTGCCGATACTTATGCAACCATGAATCCCGGACAACTGGATGCTATGGGCGCAGTAACAGGTAAGCCAATTGCTTTGCATGGCATATCAGGCAGGAGGGAAGCTACCGGACGCGGTGTTGCTATTGCTGTGCGCGAATGTGTTAGTATAGCTGAAGATATGCAGAAACTGGGCCTTACCACCGGTATCAGTGGTAAAAAAATTATTGTACAAGGCTTAGGTAACGTAGGTTATTATTCGGCCAAATTTTTATCAGATTTTGGTGGCATAATAGTTGGCATCAGCGAAATGGAAGGTACCATTTATAATGCTGATGGCTTGGATGTTGAAGCAGTATTTCAGCATCGTAAAACTACAGGCTCCATACTGAACTTCGCGGGAGCAAAAAACCTTACATCAGCAGAAGGTATTGAACAGCCATGTGATATTTTGGTACCCGCCGCTTTAGAAAACCAGATAACCTTAAAGAATGTAAAAAATATCAAGGCAAAAATAATTGCCGAAGGTGCAAATGGCCCAACCAGTCCGGAAGCTGAAGCAATATTTTATAAAAATGGCGGTATTATTATTCCTGATTTATATGCCAATGCAGGCGGGGTAACGGTATCCTATTTTGAGTGGCTTAAAAACCTGTCGCATGTTGCATTTGGCCGTATTAACAGGCGTTTTGAAGAAACAAACAATTTAAACCTGGTAAATATGGTTGAAGGTATTACAGGTATTGCCCTATCGCCAATGCAGCGTTCAATCATCGTTAAAGGAGCATCTGAGCTTGAGTTGGTTAATTCAGGATTGGAAGATACCATGATACGCTCATACCATGAAATAAGGGAAACCTATAATGTTAACGAAAAAATGGACAGCATGCGTACCGCGGCATTGGTGGCCGTAATTAATAAAATTGCTGTTTCTTACCAAAATCTGGGCATCTGGCCATAAACGGCTGTTAAATATTTGTATTTTAATCCTGCCAAACTTTTATATTTAAACTTTTAATGAGAAGGTTGTTTAAGATAGGGTTTGGCATTATGCTTTTTATAAGCATAAATGTTTATGCGCAATTGCCTCCTAATATCGGTTTTGAAAAGGGAAACTTTGATGGTTGGGAGTGTTCAATTGGTCATCGAAGCCTTGCAAATGGAGATATAATGGATTCTCCTGCCGGCCCCGCAACTGGCAGGCATACATTGTTAGACACAACGTCAAAGAATGATTTAGACGAATTCGGTCACTTTCCGGTACTTTGCCCCAATGGAAGTAATTATTCTATCAAATTAGGTGATAAAGATCCGCATGGCGACATGCAAAGAGTAGCTTATACTTTTAAAGTTCCGGATAATGTAAGCAGTTATAGTATTGTTTTTAATTATGCTGTTGTTTTAGAAGATCCGCCTCATGCCGTAGATGAGCAACCATTATTTATAGCAAAGATTTATGACGTATCTGATGATATATACGTTTCTTGTCCGTCTTTTAATTTTGCAGCATCGTCATCATTGCCCGGTTTTATAAAATCAGATGTAACCCGTACTTCTACAACGTCCACTACTCCGGGCAGTGCCGGATCGCCTGTATATTATAAAGATTGGTCTACTGCAATGATAGATCTTGCAAGTTATGCGGGTAAAACCATACGGTTAGAATTTACATCAGAAGATTGCCGGCCTAACGGGCACTTTGGCTACGCTTATTTAGATGTTGATGAGCAGTTAAGTTTGAAACCCATAAACGGAAATGTGTTTTGTTCTAACCAAACACAAACTACACTTACCGGCCCAACAGGTTTTGCAGATTATATATGGTTTAAGGATAATGATTTAACACAGCCGGGTATACATGGTCAAAGCATTACTGTTCCGGCGGATGATCAGCAAAAATACACGCTTGAGATTTTACCTTACCCTGATTTGGGATGTACTGATTATTTATACATAACCCTGCAAAAACTTCCCGAACCGTTTAAATTAGTGGTTGCTGATAAAGTTTACACCTGCCCGGGCAGTACTGTAAACTTAACTGCCCCCAATATAACTGCCGGGAGCAGCAGTAATATGAAATTTGCATATTACAAAGATCCTTCAGGATTAGAATATCTGCCCAATCCAAATGCTGTGTCTGTGTCTGGTACTTATTATATCAGAGGTACTAACGAGGGCGGATGTACGGATATAGCACCGGTAGAAGTTAGTATAAGCCCGCCTGATATAACTGTTATTGATCCTCCACGGGTTCAATATCCTGTAACGGTTGAACTTTCAAAAACGTTTACACATCAAATCGGCTATACGTATGCTTACTTTAAAGATGCTGCGGCTAAAATTCCAACAGAATCTGTGATAAATGTACCAGGTACTTTTTATATTAGGGCAATCAGTGCTTTAGGGTGTACAATTATAGCTCCGGTTAAGGTTGTTATTGATCCGCCGCCACCTTATGATGTTAGTGCGCCAAGTATGTTTACACCTAATGGGGATGGCGTAAATGATAATTTTTCAATTAAACTTAATGGTTATATAACCTTTAGTACATTAAATATTTTTAACCGTTATGGTCAAAAAGTATTTTCATCAAAATCTTTGGCAAATTATTGGGATGGCAATGAGGGTGCCAAACAATTACCTGCAGGTACCTATTACTGGATATTTGAAGGAATTGAACAATACAAAGGTACCAAAGTTACCAAAGCAGCATCAATTACAATTGTCAGGTAGTTAAGAATAATTCTAAATAATATATATCCTTTGTAATAAACATTATTACCTGTACGTTTTGTACTTTTGTAATCCGAAAAATAGATTAAACCATAATGAAGAAAAGTTCGATATTTGGCCTTGTAGTTATTGCAATAGCAATAGCAGTAATATTAAGCATATATTCTGATTCAAGTACTTATGGCTCATTTGCTGATGCACAAAACACCACCAGCGAATTGCATGTAGTAGGCCATCTGGATAAAGAAAAGGCATTAGATTATGATGCAACCAAGGATGCCAATTATTTTTCGTTTTACATGAAAGATAACAAGGGCCAGGAATGTAAAGTAATTTTTACAGGCACCAAACCGCAGGATTTTGAACGTTCAGAACAAATTGTATTAACCGGGCAAATGCGGGGAGATGAGTTTCATGCGTCAAATATATTGATGAAATGCCCATCAAAATATACCCAGGACAAGGTAGAGGTTAAAGAATTTAAGGCTAATCAAGCCGCTATATAAACATATTAATGGATACACCTTTTAAAGGCGAACACCTTTTACCGGGCCAGTTGGGCCAGTTCTTTATTGTTTTATCATTTGGTTCGGCATTATTGTCAGCCATCAGTTATTATTACGCAACTACTAATAAACAGGATACTTCATGGCGCCGACTTGGCCGCATGGGTTACCTTATCAATACTGCATCAGTTATTGGTATAGGTGTTTGCCTTTTCTATATCATATTAAATCATCTTTTTGAATATTACTATGCCTGGCAGCATTCATCGGTTGATTTACCGGTATACTATATAATTTCCAGCTTTTGGGATGGGCAGGAAGGTAGCTTCTGGCTTTGGACCTTTTGGCAGGGTGTATTAGGCAGCATACTAATATGGCGCGCAAAGTCATGGGAAAACCCGGTAATGACAGTTGTTGCCTTATCGCAAACCTTGTTAGCCAGTATGCTTATAGGCGTAAATATTTTTGGCGAGCGTATTGGCACATCACCATTTATTTTGCTACGCGAAGCCATCAACCTGAAAGAAACTGTACCAATTTTTGCATCAAATGCCGAGTATTACCACAATTACCTTACCTATATAAGGGATGGTAACGGCATGAATCCATTACTGCAAAACTACTGGATGGTAATACACCCGCCAACCTTATTCTTAGGCTTTGCATCAATGGTGATTCCGTTTGCTTATGCTATTGCAGGCTTATGGCAAAAGCGTTATAAAGAGTGGGTACAGCCTGCCATATCTTATGCGCTGTTTGCGGTAATGGTATTAGGCACAGGCATTATAATGGGTTCGTTTTGGGCGTATGAGTCGCTAACATTTGGCGGCTTCTGGGCGTGGGACCCGGTAGAGAATGCATCCATAATACCGTGGTTAATACTGGTAGGCGCGTTGCACGTAATGATTATCTTTAAAAATACAGGTCATTCGTACATTACCGCCACTATTTTGGTGCTGATAAGTTTTGTGCTGGTATTATATGCGTCATTCCTTACCCGTAGCGGTATTTTAGGCGAAACTTCGGTACACGCCTTTACTGATTTGGGTATGAAATGGCATCTTATTATTGATGTGCTTGTATTTTTAGTTTTAGCCATAATAATATTAGCCATCCGTTGGAAAGAACTGCCTGCCAGTAAAAAAGACGAAGAAACCTACTCGCGCGAGTTCTGGATGTTTGTTGGGGCGATATTTTTAGCATTATCGTGCTTCCATTTGGTAGTAGTAACGTCTATACCAGTATGGAACGCTATGTTTGGCACCAAGCTGGCGCCGCCAACTGATCCTGTAAAGCATTACAATATTATACAAGCCTCATTTGCTGTTGTAGTTACGTTGCTAACCGGCGTAACCCAGTTTATGAAGTATAAAAAAACAGATGTTTCCCGCTTTTTTATTACATCGGCGGTTTACCTGTTGCTGGCGGCTGCTATAACTGCGTTGGTAGTATATTTAACCGGCGTTTATAAGCTACAGTTTGTATTTATACTGATCATGCTGGGCGCCACTTATTCTATACTGGCTAATGGTAAAATATTTGTTGATGCGGTAAAAGGGCAAACTAAACTGGCGGGTTCGGCAGTATCGCATATTGGTTTTGGTTTAATTATGGTTGGTGCGCTAATATCAGCAGGTACAAGCAAGGTTATATCTGAAAACACTACCGGTGAACAATATAGCGCCGATTTTGTGGCCGCAAAGAACGATCCGCGCGAAAATATCATGATGTATAAAAATACCCCTGTACAAATGGGGAAATATACCGTGACTTATGTAGGCGATTCGATATCATCACCAAACCATTATTTTAAGGTTGATTATAAGGTTGTTGATAAAGATGGCAAGGTTACCGAACATTTTATGCTGAAGCCAAATGCGCAGGCTAATCCAAAAATGGGTTTGGTTTCATCGCCTGATACCAAGCACTATTTATTAAGCGATTTGTACACACACGTAAACATGTCAAACGCTATTACTTATAATGAAAGTGCGCAATCTGAGGATGGCAGCGGGCATGATGAAGCCGATGATGATAAAAATTATGAGGCTCCGGTTGCTTACCAGGTTGCGGTGGGTGATACCATTCCTTTAAGAGAGGGATATGCAATTTTATCAGGTATTGAAAAGCTGGACTCATTACCAAAAATCCCGCTTAATGCTAATGATGTAGCCATTGGGGCTAAATTGCAGGTAGTTGCTGATAAAAACACTTACAATGCCGAACCCTATTATTTAATACGCAATAAAAACGCGTTTGATTTTTCAAAAACGGTAGATGATGCAGGTTTAAAGTTCAGGTTCTCAAAAGTAGTGCCGGATAAGAAGGATGTTTCAAAAACCAAGATAGAGATAATGGTTTACCAAAAACCGGCCAGCGCACGTAAATGGATAGTAATGCGAGCCATACAGTTCCCTTACATTAATTTCTTATGGTCAGGTACTATAATTATGATCATTGGTATTTTACTATCTATATTCAGGAGGAATAAAGAGTTAAAGACCACTTAATAGCCAAGTGTTTTGTACTTAAAACACCAACAAAACTAACATTTGTTAATTGTAATTAGTCAGGTAAATATTCTATTTTTATAATATGAATACTGCTTTTAATCCCGCGTTGCAACAAATACAAATCCCATTTAGTAAAAACAAACTTGTTTTATTACTTATAGTTTCTATAATTTTTGTGGTGATAGGGGTATTTATGTTAATTACGCCGCACAAAACGGGCGATAACAGCATATATAATAACCCTGTATTTGTAATATCTTTTGGCACAATAGGGTCAATATTATTTATAGCTACTGCAGCTTTATTTATTACTCACTTATTAGATAGCAAACCCGGGCTTATCATTAATGATGAAGGAATAAACCTTAATTTATATATTAAGGATTACATCAAGTGGGCGGAAATACAGCAACTGGGTATTACACAAATTGGCGCTGCTAAACTAATACTGGTATATTTAAAACAGCCTGAAGCATTTATAGCAAAGCAAAACAGCTTTTTTAAAAAAAGGATAATGTCGCTTAACTATAAACTGTCCGGCACACCGGTTAGTATTACCAGCAATTCATTAAAGTGTGGTTTTGATGAACTGTATACCCTTTTAAACCAGAAGCTAAATAATTCATGCGTATAACGCTTGTAGGTTCGGGTAATGTAGCCACGCACCTTGCAGCAGCGTTCAAAAATGCAGGGCATTCTATTATGCAGGTATATAGCCGCGATATGCAAAATGCGGCATTGCTGGCTTACCATGTAAAAGCTGATGCGATTGATGACTTGCAAAATATCAATCCTGATACTGATCTGTTTGTAATTGCTGTAAAGGACGATGCTATTGGCCCGGTTGCCGAACAATTAGCTATTTATAAAAAGTTAATGGTGCATACTTCCGGTGCGGCTGATCTATTTACTTTGCTTGCCTTCGCCGATAACGTAGGCGTATTTTACCCGCTGCAAACCTTCAGCAAAACCAAAGAGCTTGATTTTAGAAACACACCCTTATGCATTGAGGGTAACGGTGATGAAATAACCAAACAACTGCAGGAATTGGCTCAAACTATCAGCAATAAAGTTTATTTGATTGATAGCCCAAAACGCAAAACATTGCACCTGGCCGCGGTATTTGCCTGTAATTTTCCTAATTATTTATATAATATAGCGCAGCAATTATTAGCCAAACAGGGTATTGATTTTGAATTGATAAGCCCACTAATACAGGAAACTGCCGAAAAGGTACAATTCAATTTGCCTGCCAATGTACAAACCGGTCCGGCCATACGTAATGACGAAACTACGATGGCAGAACATATTAAATTGTTGCAGGATGAGCCACATTTGCAACACTTGTATGAACTGTTAAGTCAGGGCATTATCAAAATGGAAACTCCGCAACGCGGGGATAAGTAATTTTATTACTTTTGCCCCAATGAATATTTTTAAAGTAAAAATAAACTTTGAAGAGAAAGGACACGAAACAATTGAGTTGCCTATTGCCGAGGGCGAATCAGTATTGGATGTGTGCCTGGAAAATGATATCGAACTGCAACATAACTGTGGTGGCGTATGCGGATGCAGTACCTGCCACATATATGTAAATAGGGGGATGGATAACATCCAGGAAATATCTGATAAGGAAGAGGACTTTATTGACCGCGCAGTAAACCCACGCATTAATTCGCGCCTGGGTTGCCAATGTGTAATTATTGATGGCGATATTGAAGTTACCATTCCTGATCAATCTCAGTTTTTAGGACATTAGTAAGTTATACGTGTGACGTAGTACGTTATACGTAATAAAGCAAAAATAAAAACGTAAACGTAACACGTTCAACGTAAAACGTAAAAACAAATGACAAACGATAAATTTGCCCTGCCCATACACTGGAACGACTATGAAGACATTGCCATGTCGCTTTATGAAAAGTTTGGGCCTGAGTATGACGAATCAAAAATTTA
Source organism: Mucilaginibacter sp. (assembly GCA_025929405.1). Classification (GTDB taxonomy): domain Bacteria; phylum Bacteroidota; class Bacteroidia; order Sphingobacteriales; family Sphingobacteriaceae; genus Mucilaginibacter. Next base: position 8,738 of record JAICMD010000126.1, read on the forward strand.
CCGCATCCGCTTTACTGATCTGTTAGAGTGGGTTTTGTCGCTCCCTAACTTTGCAGGCACCCGCGAAGAATCTAACGAGGGACACCTGGAGCAAATACAATCTGCCTGGGTGTATGAGTGGCGCGATAATCAATAGTGTTTAGTTGGCAGTTGTGAGCAGGCGGTTGGCAGAAAATCAGTGTAATCATTCAATAATCAATGTAATCCTATAATGGAATCATTTTTAAGTAAGCTTCAGGATATTACTACCTTTGTTTTTGATGTTGATGGTGTATTAACAGATGGTTCCGTATTTGTATCAGACAGCGGCGAACAAAGTCGCGCCTTTAACATAAAGGATGGATATGCTTTACAATTGGCTGTAAAATGCGGTTATAATGTTTGCGCTATATCCGGCAGCCGCTCAAAAAGCGCCATACACCGTTTAAATAGCCTGGGTATTAAGGAGGTTTATTTAGGTGTGCACACCAAAGCAACCAAGTTTAAAGTGTATCTTGAAGAGAAAAGCATACGTGCAGGTAATGTGTTATATATGGGTGATGATATACCCGACCTGGCCGTAATGAAAATTGCCGGTTTACCGGCTTGCCCTGCTGATGCTGTTGAAGAAATAAAAGCATTAAGTGCCTATGTTTCGCCGTATGGCGGCGGAAAAGGCTGCGCCCGAGATGTGATTGAAAAAGTGCTGAAGATACAAGGCAAATGGATGAGTGCCGAGGCGTATAGCTGGTAATTAGGTGAAAGCTTAAAGGTAAAAGCAGAAAGCTTATTGTCGTATGAATAATTTTCCAAAAATCATTCTCGCATCAAAATCTCCGCGCA
>JAICMD010000032.1 GCA_025929405.1 Mucilaginibacter sp.
ACCGGGTGCTTATCCGAACGTTATAAACCCGAACTGGAAGCCGAAATAACCAATGTTGACGCTTACTTTGGTACCAACGATCTGCAAAATTTATTGCGTACGGTTGGCGCGGATTATAAACACGAACTAATTGGTGAACGTTTATTAACCACCCCATCGCATTACGCCTATTTTAAAATTGCTGAGGGTTGTAATCGCCCATGTTCATTTTGCGCTATACCATTGATGCGCGGCAAGCACATTACCACCCCGATAGATGAATTAGTAAAGGATGCTCAAAAGCTTGCTAAAAATGGAACAAAGGAACTGATATTAATTGCCCAAGACCTAACGTATTACGGATTGGACCTATACGGCAAACGTAATCTGGATGAGTTACTGCGCAGGTTAAGTGACGTAAATGGTATTGAGTGGATAAGGCTGCAATATGCATATCCATCAGGTTTCCCGATGGAGATTTTGGATGTAATGAACGAGCGCGAAAATATCTGTAAATACATGGATATGCCTTTACAGCACATTACTGATAATATGCTTAAATCAATGCGCCGGGGCATCACCAAACAAAAAACCATTGATGTAGTAAATGAGATACGCGACCGTGTACCCGGCATAGCTATGCGTACCACGCTGATAACCGGATATCCGGGCGAAACTGCTCAGGACTTTGAAGAAATGCAGCGTTGGGTAGAAGATACCAAGTTTGATCGCCTGGGATGTTTTACCTACTCACACGAGGAAAAAACTCATGCGCATTCATTGGTTGATGACGTGCCTGAAGAGGTTAAGCAACAACGTGCCGATGCCATCATGGAAATTCAGCAGGGTATTTCTTTTGATAAAAACCAGGAAAAAATAGGCCGTACCTTTAAAGTACTGATAGATAAAAAGGACGGCGATTATTTTGTTGGCCGTACGGAGTTTGATTCGCCCGAAGTTGATAACGAGGTTTTAATTGATGCCCGTGTTGATTATGCTACCGTTGGCAGCTTTGTTAATGTACAGGTAGACACCGCCGAGGATTTTGATCTTTATGGGCATATCGTAAAATAAATAACAAAAAAATCCGGTTACATATCTAACCGGATTTTTTACGATCCTAATTTACGGTCTGCTGTTAGCCCCCGTACCACCTTTAGTATTATTATTTTGAATCCCACCCTGGGTGGTACCTGCTCCGTTTGGATTGCTGCTATTATTCATGGTGCCGCTTGATGTGCCTGAACTTCCCGGTCCGTTACCTGCTCCCGTGCCTGCGCCGGTTCCGGTTGCACCGGTATTAGTACTAGTGCCTGCGCCAGCCCCTGTTGAGCCACTGGTTGATCCCGCTCCTCCGTTTACTCCGGGGCTTGTGGTTTTCAGGCCCCCTCCGCCATTCATACCCGAGTCTGTCCTCATGCTAGTACTGTCGGTTGTCATCGTTTGGGTTGAATCAGTAGTGCTTTCATTACTGTTTTTGCTTTTGCAGCTAACTAACGCTATCCCCGCGCAAAAGGCAATCATCAACAATTTCTTTTTCATAGATCTTTATTTTTATTAATAGAACCATAGGTTTTATTAATAGTTTTGGTCAAATAATTTTAGTAAAAATTAAATATCGTTTTGTATTTCTTTTTTTATGGACATATTGTAAAATAATTGGATGTTAGTGTATAATTATCATTAATGGTTTTACATTTGGCGCACGATGGAAAGCTCCTGTATCAGTTATCAATCAACCGGTTATTTCTCCCAAACAGTTATCGATTATATCGATAATGCCGATGAGTTAAAACCCTTTTACGGTCATCGACCTGATATAAAAGGCTTTGCTGAGCTGCTTGCTAATAAGAAAGTTGTTGCTGATCGTGATATACTGCACCAGGTGCTGACCGATCAATATAAAAGTATTTCGGATTCCGGATTTTCGATTTCGGATTTAGTTGCAGGCAATATAGATTTATTAAAAGCTGATAATACCTATACAGTAACTACCGGTCACCAACTGAATATTTTTGCGGGGCCTTTATATTTCATCTACAAAATAGTAACGGCTATAAAACTGGCACGTGAGTTAAAGAGTAATTTTCCTGATAAAAATTTTGTGCCGGTTTACTGGATGGCATCAGAGGATCATGACTTTGCCGAAATAAACTATACCAACATAGGCGGCAAAAAAGTGCATTGGTGGTATGAGGCTACCGGAGCCACCGGGCGTATCAGTCCTGAAAGTATCCGCGAAGCGTTAAATCAATACAAAGGGGCTTTAGGCTTAGATGGCCACGCTGCCGATCTTGCCAAAATTGTGGAAGCCGCCTACATGGGTTTTGATAAACTGGCAGATGCTACCCGCTACCTGGTTAATGCTTTGTTTGGTGAGTATGGTTTGGTAATTATTGATGCCGACGATCATCGCTTTAAACAGCAGTTTGCACCGATAATTGAAAAAGATATTATTGAACAAAACAGTTTTGAAAATATCAATACCACAAACAACCAGTTGCATAAACTGGGTGTACATATACAGGTAAACCCGCGCGAGATAAACTTTTTTTACCTGCAGGATAATCTGCGCGAGCGGATTGTATTTGAAGATGATATTTATAAGGTTTTAAATACCGAAACACATTTTACCAAAGAAGAACTGCAACAGGAAATAGTCAATCATCCTGAAAGGTTTAGCCCTAATGTGGTAATGCGTCCTTTATATCAGGAGTGCATATTGCCTAACATTGCTTATATAGGCGGTGGTGCCGAAGTAGTTTACTGGCTGGAATTAAAATCGACTTTTGACCATTACAAAATTGATTTCCCGATACTGATATTACGTAACTCAGGTTTGGTTATCCGTAAGGAATCGGCAGCAAAAATTGCCAGAATGGAACTTTCAGCAGAGGAACTGTTTAAAACTGCGGATGCCATTAAAAACGACTGGGTAAAAAAGCACAGTGAACATACCTTGTCTTTACAAAGCGAATGGGAAGAACTAACAGCCGTTTTTGAGAAGATCAAACAACGCTCATCAAAAGTTGATGCCACCCTTGCGCCCTCTGCCGAGGCAGTGCAAGCCCGATTAAAAACAGCGATTGATAACCTGGAGAAGAAATTGATTAAAGCCGAAAAGCGCAACTACCATACCCGACTTGAACAAATAGACCATATAAAAGCCGAACTTTTTCCGAAAGACAGTTTACAGGAACGTACTGAAAATTTTGGTTTACTTTATGTACGCTGGGGCCAGCAGTTTATTAATGAGCTGATAAAACACTTTGAACCGCTTGATTTTAAGTTTACAGTTTTAAGCGAATAGTTTCCTTTCTGCTTCTTCAATAATAAGGTCTATATCTTTTTCTGATAAGCTGTTGCTTTTATAAATTCGCCAAAGAATGTCTTTTGGGAAAGAATGGTATAATTATAGTGGTTAAAATGCATGGTCATATCAGGTAATTGTTTTGATTCAATACCACACAACATCCTGAAAAATAATAGCATACTTTTAAGCAGCATATTTTGCCACCATTTACCGGTGAGTTGAAAATCGGTATTTAACCAGATGCCGCCGGGTTTTAATAGTTGATGCAGGTGCTCAAAAACACGGGTTACTGTAGCGGGCAAAAAGTTATCAAACAAAAACGAGGTAATTATTACATCAACAGCAGATAAGTCCTTAACATCTTCAACAGTGTTATTAATAAAAGTTACATTATTTTTAGCAATATCACGTTCACACGATAAATTCAGCATTTTTCCGGCTACTTCTACATAAGTAATGGTTAAACCCTGGGGATGTATCTTTGAAATTTCTTCCAATATCCACCCTGTGCCGCCGCCAACAATTAAAACATGCGCATTTGCAGGGATAAACGGCAACAAATATACCTGCGACCGTATTAAAGCTTTACCATAAATTAACTGCGATAATTTATCATAAAATGGGGCCACGTTGCTGTATCCGCCGCCCATGGTTAAAACACTTTAAACAGCAACAGAAAAACGTATTGCAGTATCAGCACGCCATCCATATAGAAAAAGTAATAATATTCGTCCTTTTCCCATTTTGATTTAAATATGAGCCACCCGGTTAAAAATGCGGTAAAGGTTAGCGCAAGAAAATCAGGAGTAAATCCTTTTTGATAAATAAATAACAGTATAATATAAGCGCCCAGCAAAAACTGGCAAAACAGATAAGCCCGCTTTTCGCCAAGCATTACCGGTATGGTGCGTACACCTAATTTATTATCTTCAAACAAGTCGCGTATATCAAAAGGTACGGTAAGCGCAAATATGAAAAGAAAACGTTTGGCTATCAGGATAACAGTATCACGCATGGAAATAGTAATGTGCATCTCCTGCGCTTCCAAAACAGGTAGCAGTACGGTACTTAACGTCCACACTATGGTAATTAAAAAGGGCTTTAGCCCCGGTATATTACGCAGCCCAAACTTTTGTTCGCCTAAACTAAATAGGGGCAAACCATAGCAAAATGATATAACGCTTAAAAAAACAAGCAAAAGTCTTGATTCGGTTGAAACCAGAAAGAAGAGTGGTACCAATGATAATAATGATACGATGGTAAATGTTACCATTAACCTGTAATGGGCATAAAACCAGCGTATACGGAAGTAAGGGGAAGCGTTTGGACGCTTGGGTTTAGTTATTAGAATACAAAAATTGTAGATGCCCAATGTTGAGGTAAACAACAGCGCCAGTACCGCATAATCGGGTTGTGATTTTATAAGATGGAAGGTAACCAGTGCCTGCGCAACAGCGCATAATGACATAAAAACATTGCTGAACAACAAAAAATCAAGTATTGGCTTGAATATTTTTTTCATTGATGGTACAATCAGGCTTTAGCGGATAACGCAGCAGATCGAAGTGTAAATATCGTAATCTCCGGCAATATTCCAATCCTGCCGGGAAAACCAAGAAAACCGTAACCCACATTTACATAAAGCTGCTGCATATCTTGCCGGTAAAGCCCTGCCCATTCCTTGTAAATATATTCAACCGGGCTCCACTGAAAATGCTCGGCACGTACGCCAAACTGCATGCCGTGGGTATGGCCGGAAAACATCACATCGATCTGCGGATATTTACGCAATATCTCGGCACGCCAATGCGATGGGTCGTGCGATAGCAGGAGTTTTACCGGCAGGTCGTTTGTGTTTTTTACGGTAGGTTCCATGCGTCCATATTTAGGGAAACGGCTCAGTTCGCCCCAGTTTTCGCAACCCAATATGCCTATTTCTTCGCCATTTACTTTAAGGCGACGATTTTCGTTAAGCAGCAGGTCCCAGCCCAGATTTTTATGGGTGGTAATAATATCTTTCAGGTTTTTCTTTTTCGCTTCCGCGGATGGCCAACTGTAATAATCGCCATAGTCATGATTGCCTAATGTAGAGAATACTCCAAGCGGTGCTTTAACCTTGCTGAAAATATCCTGGTAGCCATAAACTTCATCAGTGCGGCGGTTAACCAAATCGCCGGTAAAAAATATTACATCGGGCTTTTGAGCCAACAGCATTTCTATGCCGCCTAATACGGCCCGTTTGTTATAAAAACTACCCGAGTGTATGTCTGATATCTGCCCGATGGTCATGCCATCAAAAGCTTTAGGCAGGTTGGGTAAATTAAGCGTTTGGTAACGTACCCGATAATCATACGCGCCTGATACTATACCTACACCAATAGCCGCCAATGGCACTATACCGGTTATTAAACCGGCCTTCATTAAAAACTCCGAGCGTGGTATTTTTTCTTTGTCCTGCTCGTTAGGAAAAGCGGATATGGCTTCCGGCTTTTTTAAGCGGATAACTATTCTCCTGATATCATCTATCACTACGAATGGCAAAAAGGTTATTTTTACCACGCTGAGTATAAAAAATATCATTAAAATACCGGCACGTACACCAACGGGTATTTTTAAATAGATGCTAATTAACATACCGCTAATTAGCATTACTGAGAATGCTGTATAAATTTGATTAAAGCGTTTACCCGCAACAAAGCCACGTTTTTTGAACGCAGCTTTAAAACCATTTTTAAGATACATGTCCAATCCAAAAAGGATGGCCCCAATAAGTAGTATGGTAAAAAGCTGCCCTTTCATTTATCTAATAACGGTCGTCGTCCAAATCAATATCATCTTCATCAGGCTCCATATTGAACAGGCTGTTAAACATATCAGCAAAGGCAAAGCCATTATCTAAAAAGCCCTTGCTCAACTGTGAAAACTCAGCCAGGCCATGCAAAATAAACTCCATCAAAATCAATTGCTGACTTTCTACCAAATTTGGATGGAACTTTTTAACCAGATCCTTTAACCCCGGAACGGAATTTAAGGCTGCTTTATATTTATCAAGCGGCAGGTCATCAATAATAGCCAGGTTATTACCATCACTAAACCAGTTAATAATCTCGGCATAAGGGTTAGGCGCTTTGGCTTTTTTAGCTTTCTCGGGATCAGGGAAATATTTTAATAATAAAGTTTTAATAGCCTTACCAATGAGGATATTGGCCACTTTAGCCGGGCCTTCCAGTTCGCCCTCGTATACTAATTCTATTTTACCGGTAATGGCAGGGATAACGCCTAAAAAGTCGGCAATGCGTACAAAGGTTTTATCCTCATGGTTGATGATCATACGGCGCTCGGCATTGCTTATCAGGTTTTCATAAGCTGATATAGTTAAACGTGCCGATACACCGGATTTTTTATCAATATATTCTGAATTACGCGCTTCAAAAGCTATCTGCTCAACCAGGTCTTTTACCAACCCATCAGCCTCAACTTTAACGCGTTGTTCGGGCGTTAATAAAGCTTCCTGCTGGGTTATTTTTCTTGAGATCTCAACCGAGCGCGGGTAATGCGTTAATATCTGGCTTTCAATACGGTCCTTTAGCGGTGTTACTATTGAGCCACGATTGGTATAATCTTCAGGGTTAGCGGTAAATACAAATTGCAAATCCAACGGCAGGCGCAGTTTAAAACCACGTATTTGTATATCACGCTCCTGCAAAATATTGAATAGCGATACCTGTATACGTGCCTGCAAATCGGGTAACTCATTAATTACAAATATGCCACGATGTGCACGCGGTATCAGCCCGAAATGTATTACCCGCTCGTCCGAATAGGTAAGCTTCATGGTAGCCGCCTTAATAGGGTCAACATCGCCTATCAAATCCGCAACAGTAACATCGGGCGTAGCCAGTTTTTCAGTATAACGTTCCGAGCGGTGTATCCAGGCAATTGGGGTATCATCGCCTTTTTCCTGGATGATGCTGTGCCCGTACCATGAAATGGGGTTCAGCGGATCATCATATAATTCGGAACCAACAATATAAGGCACATATTCATCCAGTAAATTTACCAGCAAGCGTGCAATACGTGTTTTAGCCTGCCCGCGTAAACCAAGCAGTAAAATATTATGGCGGGATAAAATAGCAGTCTGCAGGTCGGGTATTACCGTATCCTCAAAACCGATGATGCCTTCAAAACCGCCTTCGTGCTTGTTTTGAAGTTGGGTTATCAGGTTCCGGCGCAATTCGTCTTTAACCGATTCGCTTTTATAGCCGGTAGCTTTAAGCTGACCGAGTGTTGTTATATCTGTTTTAGTCATTATGTCAATTGGTCATTAAGTCATTGTTTGTTCAGCATCTGCACATTCGCATATCTGCATATACGCACATCAGCGTACATTCTTCCTTCTGTTCCTTGCGTAATCCTCAAAAATATATTCGCCTAAATTATTCAGCGAGCTGTAAAAGGCTTTACCGCCGTTTGTTTCGGTAAACTTACGCACAAACTGCTGCAGGTAGGGGTCCTTAGCTATCATAAATGTGGTTATAGGTATTTTTAACCGCTTGCACTGCGCAGCCATATTAAGCGTTTTATTTACCACTTTACGGTCAAGCCCTATACTGTTTTTATAATATTTGGTACCCTCCTTTAAACAGGTAGGTTTGCCATCGGTAATCATAAATATTTGCTTGTTGTGTGTTTTGCGGCGACGCAGCAAATCGGTAGCCAACTCCAATCCCGCATAAGTATTGGTATGGTACGGCCCAACCTGTAAATAGGGCAGATCTTTTAATGTAATCGGCCAGGCATCGTTACCAAAACTACAATATCCAAAGTGTCTTTGGGGTACTTGGTACGGATCAATTCGGCCAGGGCCATAGCTACTTTTTTTGCCGGGGTTATCCTGTCCTCGCCGTATAATATCATGGAGTGCGATATATCTATCATCAACACAGTTGAGGTAAGGGTTTTATAATCCATTTCCTCAACCTCCAGATCCCGCTCGGTCATCATAAAATCGCCGATGCCGTGATTAACCTGTGCATTATGGATAGATTGGGTCATATCTATCTGGTCCAGGCTATCACCAAACTCAAACTCGCGGCGCTCGGCATTTTTTTCATCGCCCTGCCCGCTTTGCGGTGAACGATGGTTGCCTTTGCCCGATTTTTTAAGCTTGCCAAATATATCCTCCAAAGCCGATTGCCTGATGCTTTGCTCCGTTTTGCCGGTAATGCCAAATTCGCCGCTTTGGTTGTCTTCGGTGAGGTAGCCTTTTTGTTTAAGCTCATCGATGAAATCGCCCATGCCATACTCATCGTTGGTAAGGCCGTATTGTTTATCCAGCTCATTCATCCAGGCCAAAGCTTCGCCGGCGTCGCCCGAGGTATAGTTGAGCAGCTCCAGGAATAATTTTAATAATTCTTCAAATCCGCCTTTAGGGATCTGGTTGGGTTTGAAATCCGAAAATCCGTAACCACGCATATTTTGCCTTTCTGGATATAAATTAACGTATTATTTTATTTAAAAGTTTGATAGTGGGGCGGTTTAAATTGGATTGTTAGGCTGATATGACAATTATTGGTGAGTAGGCAGTTGTGAGTGGCAGTTTGCATACTTACAAAGTTTTTAAAACTTCGTAAGTGTATCTATGTAATAATTATAATTACTAAATTTATTTACAATTAACACTACTTACCACCATGTACGAAAATATCCCACTAATAAACGACCAACCCATTCATAATTTTGAATTAGTAATTGACGAACACCGGGCATTTATTGATTACCAGCAACGGGGCAATAAATATTTTTTAATACATACCGAAGTGCCTGTCGATTTGGAAGGTCATGGGGTAGCGGCATCGCTGGTTGAAAAAACCTTTAAATATATTGAGGAGAATGATGGCCAGATAGTGCCTTATTGCGCATACATTAAAGCTTATTTAAAGCGCCACCCGGAGTGGGAACGGCTATTGGCGTAGTGTTCCGTTTTTAGTAAGTGGAACACCCTGGAACACCCCGAACACTGACAAGGTTTTGTCAGTATTGACCCTTCCTTCTCTTTCACCAGGGAAGGAATCGCTCCGCCCTTGCTACGATATAAAAGGCAATTAATGGCCTTGTGCGATTTCCTCCCAACGGGAGGGTGTAGGGAGGGGTATAATTACGAAAGACACTTTACTTCATCAGCCCCACAATACCCTCCACATATTGCGGGGTGGCGCCGCGCTGGCTGGTTACAAAGGCGCCTACGGCACAGGCGCGTTCCAATATTTGAGATATGGGTAGCTTGTTAAGCAAGCCCACGGTAAAAGTTGCTAAAAAGGCATCGCCTGCACCTACGGTATCAATTACCTTGGCCGGATAGCCCGGATGTTCATAAAACTCATGGTCGTGCCATACTATGGCGCCCTTATCCCCGCGGGTTACGCAAATGGTTTTAACATGATATTTCATCCTGAACTCGATAATTTTTTCTTTCAGATCGCCCGTGGTGCGCTTTAGTAATAGGTCAGCCTCTTCCTCATTCATTTTAACTACATCAGCAGCGGCCGCTAAAGTTTCAATGGTTGATAGGGTATAATGTGGTGCACGCAGGTTTACGTCAAATATTTTAAGTGCATTGGTTTCATCCAACAGATCCAATAAAGTATCGCGACTGGTAGCATTGCGGCAAACCAAGCTGCCAAAAACAATGGCATCCGCAGTTTTGGCATTTTTTGTTAGCGGCTTTTTTAATTTAATATTATCCCATGATACATTCTCAGGAATGGTATAGGTAGCTTGTCCGGCTCCGTTTAATTTTACGGTAACTTCGCAGGTGGGGCGTTTATCGTCAACCTGTACCAGATCGCTGTACAACCCGGTGTTTTTTAAAAATTTGATTAGCTTATTGCCGGGGGTATCATCACCTATGCGTGTTGCAAAACAAGCGCGTGCTCCCTGCTGTGCTAAATGAAATGCTACATTCATTGTTGCGCCGCCCGGTTTTTTGCCATCTTCAAAAGTATCCCATAAAATTTCGCCAAAGCATAATATATCCATGGGCGTAAAACTAAGTGTTTTTAATTTTTATGTGAATGTTAAGATTAATTATGACAAAAAAATCTCGTCTTGTCATGCTGAGGAACGAAGCATCTTGTAAACCTTATGTGTAAACGCTTGCAACCGAATAGCTTGAATAAGATCCTTCGCTATCGCTCAGGATGACAGGTAATAAGTGTTGTGTGTTAAGGCCGCCCGTTAGCCAAAGCCGCATTTGCCCGTTTAATATACGCAGATCGGTAGGTTGCTTCTGTATCAGGTCAATGTAATCGGCAAACTTCATTTCGCTGGCAGCAGCGTTTATGGGTTTGGCCGGATCGGCTTTTGCGCTATCGTATAAAGGCACCATTTTATCGCCTACTGCTTCTTTTAAATAATCAAAGGTCCATTTTTGCAGGGCGGGCCATTTTTGACTTGCCTTGCGTATTACCAGCGGCTTGCGTGGTTTAAGGTAGTTGACAATAAAATTCTGTTTGCTTATTTGGTCAACCCGGTCAACCGGCTAAGTATAATACCCATGCTTTATTATTTGCTGCAAAGTTAAGTATTGATGTAACGGAAAGCGTTAATATTAATTTAACAAAAGACCGGCACTTGTAACAATCAGACTTTAGTTTTTTTTATAGGCAGATGAGATATTATTTAGCATCAAAAGTGGCCTAAATACGCACCACGCATATAGCGAATCCGTACCTAAATATTTGGTTATATTAATAAATATGTATATTTAATAATTATTCTATAACCTTAAATGCCATTATTGCTTAATTAATGAAAAAGATATATCGCTATACTGTAATAGTTTGCCTGATGCTGGTTTATTTAGCCTGTAAAAAGCAGTTTAACCCTAAAATAAATGATGTTGCAACCAACTTTTTGGCAGTTGAGGGTGCTATAATAAGCGGCGACTCAACCTTTATAACACTTAGCCGTACTACAGGGGTTAAAGATACTACCACCTTAAAAGCTGAGTTGAAAGCCTCGGTTTTTATTGAAGACGACCAAAAAAATGTATTCCCGCTTATTGAAAAAGGGAAGGGGCAATATGCCCTGGGGGTTACCAATTTTAATCCTGACCATAAATACCGGTTAAATATTAAAACCTCAAACGGGAAAAGCTACCAATCAGACTTTGTGCCTATGAAGGTTACACCGCCTATTGATACTGTTTATTTTGAACAAAAAGGAGATAAAGACATTCTGTTTTATGCCGATACACATGATGTTACCAATAAAGCACGCTATTACCGCTGGGATTTTAAAGAAACCTGGGTGTATACATCTTTTTGGGGTGGAGTAAAGGATAGTATCGCTTATTTGCGGTATGTAAATGTTAACGGCAACGTGATTAACCAATACCCTGACAGGTTATTTGTGGGTACTTGCTATGGTATATTAAATTCAAATGAAATATTGGTAAACTCATCGGCAAAGCTAACTAATGATGTTATTAAGCATCAGCAAATAACGCGTTTAACGTCTTCGCAAAAAATAATTAAACTGTATAATTTACGCGTTAACCAATACACTTTAACCGAGGATGGCTATAATTATTACACAAACCTTAAAAAGAATACCGAACAAATAGGAACTATATTTGACTCGCAGCCATCAATTACTACCGGTAATATACATTGCCTGTCAAACGCGCAGGAACGTGTAATTGGTTTTGTAAGCGCATCAACAGTTACTACAAAAATATTATTGTTACGATATGATGATATCCCAATAAAAGTTCCAGGTGTACGTACAGGCGATTGCCCCGGTGACCCATGTTTAAGCAAGTTTTTTTATTACGCCGGCCCGCCCGAAGCAGATGAATGCGGAATTAACGATGCGGTAAATGGTACGATAGATGTTGAACCGGCCTTTAATTTTACGGCACGGTTAAACCAGCTTTATGCAAGTACGGGTAATTATCATTTAATGATAACCGGTGCAAATTATCGTACAATAAATGGAGTAAAAACTATTGTAAGCTACAATTTTTTCTGGCGTAACTGCGTTGATTGCCGTTATATGCCGCATGACCCGGGCGTAACGGTTACTAATATCAGGCCTTCCTATTTTCCTGATGTAAATAGTAACTAAAAAAATAATCCTGCTGCTATATTATCTGCGTATAATTTACCGGTTTGGGTCAGGTAAATTATATTTTCTTTTTGGGTTATCCAGTCGCGCTCAAAATAAGCTTCAGCAGCGGCTAATATTTGGGTTGATGCCCCGGCGGCTATACCATTAAGCTTATCCATATCAAGTCCCCATATAGTCCGTAATGAGGTCATAATGTATTCATTCAGTCTGTCGGTTTGGCTTAAAACTTCAGTTTCGGCAGGTATGGTATTTTTTATTATCGATTGGATATATTTGGCATTATTAGCTATGTTCCATTGCCGGGTTTCGCCGTTGTAGGAATGTGCCGATGGGCCAATGCCCAGGTATTTGGCACCCTTCCAATAGTTGGAGTTATGTTGGGAATAATGGCCCGGTTTGCAAAAGTTTGATATTTCGTAATGCTCAAACCCGTTAGCCTGCATCGCATCCATTAATAAGGTAAATTGTTCGGCGCTTTGCTGCTCATTCATAGTCGGTTGTTTTTTTTTGCCGATAAATGAGGCCAATGCAGTACCGGGTTCAACCGTTATGCTGTAGGATGAAACATGCGGAATTTGTAACTCAAATACCTGGTTTAAATTGTGCCGCCATTTTTGGTCGGTAAGTAAAGGATAGCCGTATATCAAATCGGCTGTAATATTTTCAAAGCCCATATCCTGTGCCCGTTTTATGGCAGCTTCCGCCTCGCTGGCCCTGTGCGCACTGTTCATCCATAGTAAATATTCATCAAAAAAAGATTGTATGCCCACACTAAAGCGGTTAACCGGTGTATCTCGTAGTCCCTGCAATTTGGCTTTCTCCATATCGTCAGGATTGGCCTCTAAAGTTATTTCAGCGTCTGATGTTACGGTGTGTAGTTTGGTAATAGTATCTATCAATAAATTGATTTCAGCGGGTTCTAATAATGATGGTGTGCCGCCGCCAAAGTAAATGGTTTCAATAGTTTCGCCGGCAAGGTAATTTTTTTGCAAATGCAGCTCAGTTACCAGGGCTTTTACTATATCATCTTTGTACTGTAGTGAGGTACTAAAATGAAAGTCGCAGTAATGGCAGGCCTGTTTGCAAAAAGGGATATGTAAATAAATGCCTGCCATGCCGCAAAGGTAACAGAATGTTGTAGATGTGCAGATGTGCAACTTACCTAATTAAATTGAGTAGTAACAAAATACCTTTCAATTTCATTTACAGCATTGCATAAATGAATATCCTATATTCAATTATAACAAGTTTTATCACAAAGAAACTTATTAAACACCAATTATTAAATAAATTTGCATCTGTTAACCTACAGTTTTAGATGCGATATATTTTATTGTATTTGTTTTTGGTGCTTTCCTGTTCGGCATTTGCACAGCAGGATACATCAGGCTATAATAATGGCATTATACAAACGTCGCCCGCGCCGCTAACTGTGCTTGATTCGGTTGTTATGGCAACCCGTGCACATGAACAGTTTCTGCGCGATTCGGTAGCTATGCTGCATATAAAATACCCTGATGCAGCCATGCATCAGCAATATCTTGATAGCATGGAGGCTAAGTTACTTTATCATGGCTTTGAGTTTTTAGATATTCCCGGAAAACCTAAAACAACCGTGCGTAACGGCCATATCCGTCCCGTGCGCGATCAATGGGTAATAGTGCTCATTATTTGTTTATTAATATACACTGCGTTTTTAAATTTTACGCTTAATAAAGATGTTAAAACTGTGGTACAATCATTTTACAGCAAGCGTGTACTATTACAGGCCGGTAAGGAAGAGGGTTATATTAACTTTTGGGCCTTTGTAGGCTTGTTTTTATTATTTGGGGCAACATTTGGCTTGTTTTTATACCAATTGGCATCCTATAATAATACTTATTATAGCATAGCAGGCTTTAGGTTATTTATAACTATATCGGTTATTATATTGATTTTGTTTGCTGTTAAGTTTTTGATTTTAAAATTCTTAGGATTTATTTTTGATATAAACAAAATAGTAGGCGAATATATATCCATACTTTATTTAACCTATTTTAATATCGCTTTTGTTTTTTTACCCCTGGCAGTTTGTTTTTGCCTGTTAGATGCGCACTTTATCCCGTATTTACTGGCATTGGGTATTGTTTTGATTATAATGATTTTTACCTGGTTGTACCTTCGTAGCAGTGTAAACATTATTTCAAACATCCGATTTCATAAATTTTATTTAATTGTGTATCTTTGTGCCCTCGAAATTTGCCCTATTTTAATATTAATTAAGGCACTGAATATATAAGGATTTAGGTTTTTTATAAAATTGAATTTTGGAAGATAGAAAGAAAAAGGTCAAAAGCATTCTGGTTACTTTGCCAAAACCCGAAAATGATAAAAACCCTTATGCTGAATTAGCTAAAAAGCATAACCTGAAAATTGATTTCAGATCATTTATTCATGTAGAAGGTGTGCCTGCTAAAGACTTTCGTAAAGAGAAAATAAACCTTGCTGATTTTAGCGCAGTTATATTTACCAGCCGTAACTCGGCCGACCATTTTTTCAGAATATGTGAAGAAATGAGGTTTGAGGTACCGGTGGATATGAAATATTTTTGTCTTTCAGAAACTATTGCGCTTTACCTGCAAAAATATATTCAGTATCGTAAGCGTAAAATATTTTTTGGTAAGCAAAGCGCTGCCGATTTGGCCGAAGTACTTAAAAAGCATTCGGGCGAAAAATTTTTGTACCCATGCTCGGACGTAGCTGCCGAAGAAACCCAAAAGTTTTTGTTGGAGAACGGCTATAACTTTACACCCGCTGTATTGTTCCGCACTGTTTGCAGCGATCTTTCTGACCTGGCTGAAGTGTTTTATGATATCATAGCTTTTTTTAGCCCGTCAAGCATACAATCCCTCTATAAAAACTTTCCTGATTTTAAACAAAATAATACCCGTATAGCTGCTTTTGGCGCAACCACGCATAAAGCTGTTTTAGAAGCTGGTTTAATTTTGGATATACCCGCACCAACCCCCGCCGCGCCATCAATGACTATGGCTATTGAGCAATACATTAAACAGGCAAATAAATAATAATTGCATTTTTACTACGTATTGTTGTAACCATACTGGCTTTTTTGACGTAAAAAGCCAGTATAGTACCCGAGCAAAATTTTCTCTGAAAAAAAACATTTTTTGTGGTGAGTGGCAAATTTTATATATTCGGGGCATAAGTTATAGTTATATAGCCTTATTTTTTTGAAATTGTTTAAAATGAAACAAGTATACTTTGTAGTACTATTGTTATTGTTTGGAGGGTTGTTAAGCAGTTGCAGCAAGCGTGGCGATAGAGGTGAGGTTTTAGGTGTGTCGGCACGTTCGTTTAAATCTGAAGTGCCTTATGGCATGGTTTATATCCCCAGCGGTACCTACTTAATGGGCCAGACAGATCAGGATATTACTTTTGCGCAAATTGCACAAACCAAGCAGGTTACCATACCTGCATTTTTTATGGATCAAACCGAAATAACCAACAGCCAATATAGGCAGTTTGTTAATTGGGTGCGCGATTCAATTGCTATTACCAACTATTTAAATGATCCTAAGTATTATATAACCCCTAAAGGCGCGGCAGCTAACAGCACCGATAAAAAATACATCAATTGGGATTATGTACGCAGATATCCGGTATTTAGAGGCGGTAAAAAAGGCCAGGCAGATAACATGTCAAAGTTAAATAACATGTTTTATCAGGGCGATGACCGCGTGTTTGACCGTAATGAACTTGATGTACGCATGTTAAAATATAGCTACGCTTTAACTGATTTGCGTGCCGCTGCTACTAACGGCGACAAAACCAAAAAACGGTCAGACTTTATTTTCCGTGATACCATACCGGTTTATCCTGATACACTGGTTTGGCTGCGCGATTTTTCGTATGCAGCAAATGAGCCAATGGTTGAAGGTTATTTTTCGCATCCTTCGTACCGTAACTATCCTGTTGTTGGTGTAAACTGGCGTCAGGCCCGTGCATTTAGCTTATGGCGCAGCCGTTATAACGATGCTTACCAGGATAAACGCCATCAGCCGCACCGTTCGCTTTATGAATTACCTACCGAAGAAGAATTTGAATATGCTGCCCGTGGTGGCAGGATAGGTACCGACTACCCTTGGGGCGGCCCGTATATTAAAAATGCTAAAGGTTGCTTACTGGCTAACTTTAAACCCGGCCGTGGCAACTATTCTGACGATGGTGGTACATACACCGTTAACGTAAGGTCATACTTCCCTAATGATTATGGTTTATATAATATGGCCGGTAACGTAGCCGAGTGGACATTATCTTCTTACGACCCATCAGCCTCAACCTTTGTTAATGACCTTGCACCAACCTTTAATTACGAAGCTAAGGCAACCGATAAGGAAGTTTTAAAACGTAAGGTAGTGCGCGGCGGTTCATGGAAAGATATTGGTTATTTCCTTCAAAACTCATCACGTACCTACGAGTATCAGGATACCGCAAAATCATACATAGGTTTCAGGGATGTGTCTCATTTTCAGGGTCGTGACCTGAGAGATAAACGCTAAACAGCATTATATACTAAACTAAAATTCAAAAAAATTATACATCAACATGGCCGGTAAAAAAAAATTCAAAGTTGAAATAGGCAACATTGTTTCATGGGGCGC
>JAICMD010000285.1 GCA_025929405.1 Mucilaginibacter sp.
ATCGGTAAGCTTGGCATTTCTTGATGTATCCTGCGGGTTGGGGTCTGCGCCATTGGGTCCCCTTAACGCTTTCCAGGGGTCTTTAGGGCCAATGCCGTCCTTTACATTAAAAATTGCACGGGCAGCCATATAATTATTAATCATGCCGTCGGCAACGCCATCAAGTGCATCGCATTGCCTTAAAACCTCGGCTGTAATGGCTTTTACTTTTACAGGGGTAACCCAGTTTGTTAATGGCTTTTCCTGTATACGCATTAGCACCGGGGCCAGCATCAGGGTTGAATTATTAAGGATAGGAACATTGGCAATAATGCCATTATAATCTGCCGGATAACGCTGTGTAACAGTTAATGCTTCGCGCCCGCCTTGCGAACTACCCACATAATAATTGTACACGGGCTTTTTACCATATACACGTTCCATAATCACCATGGCCGCATCATGCGTTTTTTTCATTTGCATATAGCCCAGGTTTTTTATGGCTTCATCATTAAGCGACCATTCATCGCCGGTGGTTGGCCCTGTTGCCAGCGGTTTGCCGCCCGGCCCCATACCTCCGGATTGATGCCCGCCATCGCTGCCATAAACCGCAAAACCCTTATTAAGTACAGAAGCTGAGCCTCGTCCGCTTACGCCGAGTGTTCCGTTCATACCACCGCCGCCTTGCTGCATGCCTCTTAACGACCAGATTGCAGGAAGCAAAACCCTGAAATTTATGGGCCAGCCTTTAGGGTCAACCGGCATAATGGAGCCTTCAACGGTACCATACGCAGGTGTTGTTGCTGTAGCATCAACCCACTGCGGTTCATATAATACCACTGAACCAACAGGCTCACCAATAGCTGAAGCAGGAATTGAACGCCCGGCCTTTTCAATATCGGCCTTGCCGATAACGATAGTGCCCGGATTTGTTTGGGCAAATACAGAACTTTGTATTAATAAAAAAAAGATTATTCCAAATGTGGTTACTAATTTGGTCATGGTTAGAATGGTTTAGATGCACAAGATAATAATTTGGTAAATTATAAAAATATTATTTTATGCATAAACTCACAGGGTGCAAGCCCTGTTCTCAATAAAACCAAAAGCCCCAGATCTTCGATTTGGGGCTTTTGGCTTTATATATTTATCCGGCTTCTATTGTCCGATAGTTGTCATGAACGGCGAAGCCGGTAACCCTTCTTTATTATATAAAATTTCGCCTTGGGGGTTATCGGCCCAAGCGTAGCGTACATATTGCGGCTTAGTTACACCTGCGGCATTTATAATTATTTTATTACCCTCTATTTTGGCTTTTGCCCAGGTAAAGCGTTTATCAGCACCGGCAATTGCAAATTGTTCCACATCACTGCCGCCGCCTTTGGCTACCATGCCGCTGCCAATGTTATCAAAAGTAAGCACAATGTTATTACCTTCCATTACGGCTGATTTTAAGGTTGGGCCTGAGTAAACTACTTTGGTATCGCCATAAACTATTTTTTCGGTGGCCAACGCCAAACGCTCGCCAACCGTTTTTTTGTTTAAAGGATGTATATCATTCCATTCGCCTACATCAATAGCTACTGCCATCCCGGTATTGGGTACAGATAATGTTTCACGCTGCTCTTCGCGTAGCTGTGCCCAGTTACTTTCGGAAGGTGAGTATTGCACCTCCATATAATTTGGCAACTGCACAAAAAAGAACGGTGCATTTGGCTCCTTCCATTTATTGCGCCAATCGGTAATCAATGCGGTCATCAACGCATTATAATCTTGCGGCTTATCTGCATTTGCTTCGCCCTGGTACCATAAAAATCCTTTTACAGCATAGTTAATGGCTGGTGCTATCATGGCGTTATATAATCCTGCGGGTTCATTTTGCGGATTAATACGCGCAATTGCATTTGCAGCACCGCCGCCGCCACCAAATCCACCTGTTCTTGGCGGATAAACCTCACCTACCTGATACAACCAGTCGCCACGGATATCAATGCTGGTAGTACCGTCAGTAAGTTCATAACGCTTATCAGGCACAAACCCGCCTTTATCGGCAGTATTGGTTACGCGCACCACAATAAGATTTTTACCTGCTTTTAGCACACCCTCGGGTATATTATAGCGGCGCGGCGGATATTGATAAGTAATATTGCCCACCTTAACGCCGTTAACATAAGTTTCATCGGCATCAACAATACGCCCTACAAACAGTTTTGCCGGTTTGCCTGCCATTGATGCGGGCACATCAACTTCCTTACGGAACCAAAGTATGCCATGTAACCCTTTAACCCCCTGATCTTCCCAATAACCCGGCAGCCAGAATTTATGCCAGCCTTTTGGGTCGTATTTTGGGTCGTACCATTTTACAGGTTCGCTCATGCCTTTATCAACTTCGGCTGCTGCTCCGCCCTGTTGGCGGGGACCAAATCCGCGGCGTTGGCGATTGGCCTGATTTACAAATGCAGTATCCCTAAGCTGTGCTAAACGACTGGCATAAGGCTCCAGATTTTTTAAACCATCGCTGCTTATCCAAGCCTGTACAAGTGTACCCCCCACGCTTGAGTTAATAAGCCCCATTGGTACTTTATATTTAGCATATAATTGCTTCGCGAAAAAATAAGCTACAGCGCCAATGTTCAATATATGTTCATGGTCAACAGCTACCCAGTTTCCTTTTGGCAGATCTTCATGTTCCTTAAACGCATCCGAGGCGGTTGGTACAAAAAAATACCTCAACTCCGGGAAGTTGGCATTAGTAATTTCTTCGGGATAGCGTTCTTTTACCCGCTCCATCATAATAGTCATGTTTGACTGGCCCGAGAAGAAAAACACATCGCCTATTAAAATATTATTTAATTCAATTTTATTATTTCCTGCAATGCTCATCTGGTAAGGGCCGCCGGCTTTTATCGGTTTCATTATAATGGCCCAATTACCGTTTTTATCAGTAGTAGCATTATACGTGTGGTTAATAAACTTAACACTTACCTTTTCGCCGGGTGATGCCCATCCCCATATTTTCAGGTTAACATCGCGCTGTAAAACCATGTTATTACTAACCAACTGCGGCAGGCGCACATCGGCCCGGGCTGCAAAAAATACCGATACCAGCAAAACGGCCAATACAGGTTTAATACATTTTTTTAAATACATTTTATTCAGAGTTGAATTGGTTATATCCATAACTAACTACGCCCGCTTTAAATAAAAAACGGGCGTGGTTAGTCATTTTATTGTTCTCCTTCTAATTTCCTTTTGTCTTTTATGCGGAGTTTTTCATAGTATGCCAGGTCATGAGCAGGTTTACCCAACTCATCAGGTATTGGCAGTTTTGAAAATTTTTGGTAGTAAAGCAGGCATGCGCCTTTCCATATCTCGGCATCATCAAGCTGTACGGCCAGGTTATGCTTTTCTTCTTTAAAACGCTCAGGGTCTACTTTTGATTCCATCGAGTTCCAAACCTGCTGCATGTGCTTAACAGCATCTATACCCTGATTGTAGTGCTCAATTAAGCCTATCCAAAGTGTTTTGCCTGATTTTAATTTATAGTTCCATGGTACGTGGTGAAACCATAAAAGATATTGTTCAGGTGTTGTTTTAATATTGTCGTAAGTGCTTCTTAACGGTTCAAAATACTGACCCACAGCATTGCTGCCGGTTTTTGAAGTGCGGTCAAAACCAATACCTACCGAGTCTACACGGCTAAAGTATACTGAGGTTTGGTCGGCACGGCCGCGATGATCTTCACCAACCCAAGGGCCGGGACCATAGTGGTTATTCATAGCCGACATTTGATGGTGCAGGCCAAGCGGTGTCATATAATTTACTGCAGCTTCGCGCGATGTTAACATGATCTGCTTTATTGGCTCAACAAAGCTTTTATCGTTGTTAAAGGTCATTCGTATCCAATCGTCAGCTATTTCTGCCGATGTGGCTTCCGGCTTCCAGGTAAGGCGGCCGTAAGCATACCAGTTTGCCTGCGAGAAATTGCTTCCGCACCAGTCTGTATCATTACCTACGTTTGATACACCTGCAACGCCTGATATAGCATGATGCTCG
>JAICMD010000206.1 GCA_025929405.1 Mucilaginibacter sp.
AGTTTCTATCAACTGGCATTGCAAACCGCTTGGTCAATTAGACTGGAACGGTTCTGGTATGCACGCTAACTTCTCAAATACATTATTACGTACTGCTAACAGCGAAGCTAAATTTAAAGCTGTTTGCGAGGCATTCCGTCCTGCAGTTGCTGAGTGTATTGCTGTTTACGGTGCTGATAACGATCAACGCTTAACCGGTAAACACGAAACTGCTTCAATCCACGATTTTAGCTACGGTGTATCTGACCGTGGCGCTTCTATCCGTATCCCTCTTTACGCTGTTGACCACAACTGGAGCGGTTATTTAGAAGATCGTCGTCCTAACTCGGCTGCTGATCCATACAAAGTAGCTGCAGTTATTATTAAAACTGTAAAATCAGCTAAAATCTAATTTTAGCTTTTTAATAAACTAAATCCCTTCCCCTAAAAGGAAGGGATTTTTTTATGTCTTTTTATAAGCGATATAATCGCCGGAGTGTATTTGTTTAAGGTGATTTACAGGATGATTGTATAAATAAACCCAGCATTTTACAGGTTTATCACCAGTGATAATGGTAAGCAGTTTCCTGATAAACAGGTTGGGTTGTAATTGGTCATAGCCATAGCCTTCGTAATCATCTATCACTTTTAAAGCTTCTTCTACATTATCCAAAACCACAATGCTTCCATATACCCAATAAGTACCGGCAGGATTATAAAGTGCGCCCGGATATTCGCCCACATCAAATAACTTTCCTTTAAACTTGCCCTTGCTGTAAAAAGTGCCATACTGCTGCAGGTATGATCCAAATAGGTTATCAGTTTCCAATAACGAACCGTAGATGAATAGTTTGTTTATCATAAACCCCCTCTAAATCTCCTCTGCCTTCAGGCGGAGAGACGTTTAATTCATAAAATAAGCCCTCCCTGCCGGGGAGGGTTGGGTAGGGCTTATTTTTTAACACAAAATACGCCCTTTTTGTATTATATTGCTTATTATTAATACGCATTTACATTTTACCATGACCGAACAACAAATAGCTACCTATCTTAAAGAAAATGATATCCAAAAAATAAAGTTTGCCTTTGCTGATATTGATGGCGTATTACGGGGTAAGGTTATACATCGGCAAAAATTTGTAGAGGGGCTGCAAAGCGGTTATGGTTTTTGCGATGTGGTTTTTGGGTGGGATAGCAGCGATGCCGTTTATGATAATGTAAAATTAACAGGGTGGCACACCGGTTATCCGGACAGGCCCGCGCGTATTGATCTGTCAACCTTCCGTACAGTGCCCTGGCAGGATAATATTCCTTTTTTCTTAGCAGATTTTAGCGTTACCGATGGAAAAGACTTACCTTCCTGTCCGCGTAGCTTACTTAAACGAATTGCTGCCGGATGTGAAGCAATGGGCTTTCATCCTGAATTTGCGCAGGAATTTGAGTGGTTCAACTTTAAAGAAACGCCGCAAAGTATTAAGGATAAGCATTATATAAATCCTGAACCCTTAACGCCGGGAATGTTCGGCTATTCAATACTTCGTACCTCTGAGCAAAATGAGTTTTATACTGATCTGTTTGATCTGTTAGGCAAATTTAACGTTCCACTGGAGGGTTTACATACCGAAACCGGGCCGGGAGTATATGAAGCCGCAATAATTCATGATTGTGTTTTGGCGGCTGCCGATAAAGCTGTTTTACTAAAAACTGCGGTAAAGGAAATTGCCTATAAACACGGCATAATGGCCTCATTTATGGCCAAATGGAACGAAAATTTACCTGGTTGCAGCGGCCATGTACACCAGAGTTTGTGGAACAAGGATAAATCAGAAAATTTGTTTTACAGTGCAACAGACGGAAATAAAATGAGTGAACTGTTTAAGCATTATCTTGCGGGGCAACTTTATTGCCTGCCGCATATTTTGCCAATGTATGCACCTACAGTTAACAGCTATAAGCGTTTGGTTGACGGAGCCTGGGCACCAACTACCATTACCTGGGGTGTTGAGAACCGTACCACCGCTTTACGTGTTATCAATTCTTCAAAAGGAACTACCCGACTTGAAACACGTATTCCAGGCTCAGATACCAATCCATATTTGGCTATTGCAGCCGCGCTGGCTTCAGGTTTATATGGTATTAAAAATAAATTACAGCTTACTATTCCGGCTACTACTGGTAACGGATATTTGGATGCCACTCATGGTAAACTGGCCTCAAATCTTTATGATGCTTCTATAACTATGCAAAAGTCGGCTATCGCTAAAGAGCTTTTTGGCGAAGAATTTACACACCACTTTACCCAAACCCGTATATGGGAGCATCGCCAGTTTGTTAAAAGCGTTACTGATTGGGAACTGAAACGCTATTTTGAAATAATATAGATCATATTATTTACAGAGTTATGGATGTATTATATATTTGCTGCCTTTGGTAGGGAAATAGAAAAATGGACTATTCGGCAATTATAAAAAAAGCGTGGGAAGGGTATGATGCTTCAAAAATCATCAAAAACATTGAAGACATCAGCGCAATGGTATCAACCAACCAGGTATTCAGGATAACTTTTGATGATGATGATATAGTTATTGCCAAATTTTCATACTTTGGTAAATACGAGTATTTTAAGGAAGATCATCGCATTATTCACAGTTTATCAAACAATTTGCTGTATCCATTTGAAAACCTGCTTACCAAATCATTATTAAAAAATAATCGGGTTTACATCTATCATCATAAACAAGGGGGAATTGATGCATGGGTAGTGTTTTATAACCCAACCCGTATACTGGACAGGATGCCCCGCAAACTTGACGAACATCACATTGTTAAACTCGGTCAGCAAATAGGCAAATTTCATAAAGCCTGTTCACGCATTAAAAATGTGCTGCCAAAATCATCAAAAACCCTTCGTACCGATATTTATGCTTTGCTGCACCAGTTAGATACTGACGAAAAGAAATTTGGCACCGCCATGCAGGCCGATTTTTTAAAATTTCATTGTGAGGCATTTTTACGCAATCGCTCAAAGTACAACATGAAAACCTTTGAGATATTGCCTGTTTTTATCGACTGGAATATCGGCAATTTTTCGGTTGATGCCAACCTGAATTTATACTCTCGCTGGGATTACGATTGGTTCAGGATGAGTTATCGTATACTTGATTTTTACTTTTTAAGCAGGGTAGTGTCTGCCGCAGGCGATAAAACGGTATTCAGCTATCTGATAGATACTATGAATGAGGAGGGTTTTATTTTGTTCCTTAAAGAATATCATAAAATTAATCCATTAACCGCTAATGAGATACGATTTTTAAAAGAGATGTACCGCTTTTTTATATTGAACTATGTGATAAAAGACGGTAAATACTTTTTTAATGCCCAGTATGCAAAAAAACTTCAGGCCGAGGCATTTGATATTTACCTGCCATCGGTGGATAGGGATTTTAATGCCGACATGCTGCTTGAGGCACTGGAACTAAACTAACATAATTGCTTATATTTATTGCATAAAACGCACCAATGCAACGAGTTGATAACTTTAAATCAATAATTGATCAGTATGATGTGATATTCTTTGATGCATTTGGTGTTGTAAAAACTTACCAGGGATTAGTGCCCGGCATTGAAAATACCTTTGCTTATCTGACAGAGCAAAAAAGGAATATTACATCGTAACTAACGATGCATCACGCAGCCCGGCACAACTGGCCGAATCGTACCACCGTATGGGATTACATGCTATATCACAGGATTGTATTATCTCTTCCGGTATGTTAACCAAGGAGTATCTTGATCTAAAAGTGCAGGATGGCATTGTGGCTTACCTGGGTACCGAAAACTCGGCACATTATATTGAAAGTTCGGGCTTGCATACATTGCCGGTAAGCGCCATTGATGACAGTAATATTGATAAAGTTAATGCAGTTATTTTTTTGGACGATGAAGGGTTTGACTGGTTTACAGATCTGAATAAAACCGTTAATATTCTTAGAAAGCGCACCATCCCGGCAATAGTTGCTAATACCGATCATGCTTACCCATTAACCATACATGATGTAAGTATTGCTACCGGCGGACTGGCCAATATGGTTGAACATATTGTAGGGCGTGAGTTTATCCGTTTTGGTAAACCCGATTCGCAGATGTTTATGTTTGCTTATGACCTGATACGCGACCAGCGGCCTATTAGCAAAAAGAACATTGTAATGGTAGGAGACACCCTGCGTACCGATATATTAGGCGGAAATAAATTTGGTTTAGATACTGTGCTGGTTTTATCAGGCAATACTTTACCACAGGATGCCGATACACGTATTAAAGCTACAGGTATTGTACCTACCTATATATGTAATTCGGCCGTGGTTGATTTAGGAGGATTGGGTTTTTAATATACTATTGTTACAAATTACAAGCATAGCATTACTTTTTTTATCATCTTTGATTAACCAACCAATTCAACTAAAATAGATGCATCCAAAGATATTACCGGCTATTATATTACCGGCTTGCCTGTTATGTTTAGCGGCCAATAGCTTTCCTACAAATAAAATAATCAAAACATCCACTACAAAAATTAATATGACTGATACTACCGCCAGTGTGGCTTTACCCGCCGCATCAGCATTTGAACGTACAATTGACGGGAAACAAACCCATTTATACACTATGAAGAACAAAAAAGGCATGCAGGTTGCCGTAACCAATTATGGCGGTCACCTGGTAAGTGCTTTAGTGCCCGATAAAAGCGGCAAATTGATTAGTGTAGTTTTGGGTTTTGATAATATAGAGGGTTTTCAAAAAACAGCAGGATCATACTACGGCGCTACCGTAGGGCGCTTTGGTAACCGTATAGCTAAAGGTAAATTTACTTTAGATGGGCAGGAATATACTTTAGCCATAAATAACCGCCCAAATACTTTACATGGTGGCCGCAAAGGGTTTAGCTCGCAGGTATGGGATGGTAAACAAGTTAATGATCATACAGTAGAGCTTACTTATTTGTCGCCTGATATGGAAGAAGGCTTTCCGGGCAATTTAAAAGTTAAGGTTACTTATCAGCTTACTGATGACAATGCCATACATATTAGTTATGAGGCCACTACCGACAAAACAACTGTTGTTAACTTAACAAACCATGCTTACTTTAACCTTAATGGCGAAGGCAGCGGAACTATACTGGATCATTTAGTGCAGATAGATGCTGATAATTATACCCCGGTTGACCGTACGCTTATCCCAACAGGAAAGCTTGAACCCGTAAAAGGCACTCCATTTGATTTTACTACATTTACTCCGTTTAGTAAAAACATACACGCTGATAATGAACAAATTAAATTTGGCGGTGGTTATGACCATAACTTTGCTTTAAATAAGCACACCATTAAAACATCGGTAGCCCGCGTTAAAGGCGATAAAAGCGGTATTGAAATGGATGTTTATACCGATGAACCCGGTATGCAGTTATATACCGGTAACGGAATGGGTGGCTTCAATACCATTCGCGGTGGCAAAAAAGATGGTAAACAAACTGCTTTTGCTATGGAAACACAACACTTCCCGGATGCACCAAACCAGCCGCAGTTTGCCTCAACTACACTTAAACCCGGCCAGGTATATAAAACTCAAACTATTTATAAGTTTACGGCTAAGTAAATAAACCTCACATTGTCATTCTGAGCGATAGCGAAGCATCCTGTAAAGCGAATAATAAAGCGTACAAGATTCTTCGCTATCGCTCAGAATGACAGGTAATTTTTATTTTTTGTCATGTTGAGGAACGAAACATCTTGTATGCCTTGCAAATAGCGGTTGATTATTCTATAAAATAAGATTCTTCGGTATGGGCCAATTAAACAAAACTCATTAATGTGCAGATAACGCAGCTATTCGGCTTTTACTATAATCTATATATTGCTTGTCGTCACTCTTATCAGGTTTAGTTGCCAGATATTTATTGTAATATAATAAAGCGCTCTTTTTGTTATTCAGCTTGGTATCATAAAGAATAGCCAGGGCATAAAAAGTCATGGGTTGGTCGCTGTACAGAAGTCCTTTTTTGTAAGATGTTTCGGCAGTTTTATTTTGATTTAAAATTTGGTAGCTATCGGCCATTTCACTGTAATAAGTTGTTGTAGATTCAGACAGGCTAAGTTTAATTGCCTTTTTAAAATAAAATATAGCTGTGGTATTATTCTTCATTTGCTTATAACAAGCGGCAATAAAATAACAACTGCTTTCATTTTGCAATTCTTCAGGTATTGCCATTAACGTTTC
>JAICMD010000101.1 GCA_025929405.1 Mucilaginibacter sp.
CGCTAACCAGGGTTTTTATAAACTGATAATTAGCGTTTTTACGCTCCAGGTCGTTCTCGTTATTTACAAATATTTTACCCAGCGTATTCAGGCTGTCCTGGTACATGTTAAGCTGTTTGATGCCCGAATTTTCATTCTTACGTTGTGCCAAAACCAGTAGTGGTAAAGCAGAGAGTAGTAAAGCAGTTAACAGTATTTTTTTCATTTAGCCAATAACGTATTTTTTTGCTAACAATTATACGTGTGTTACTAATTTAAAAATAAGGTTCAAAATGTATAATAATTAATATAACCGAAAACTTATATTAATTTTGAGCGGTTAAATTATTAAATGGCAACACTTTCACCTTCGCGCCAAAGAGCTTTACTGCGAAAATATGCCCGCAATGTAAAGTTTTTAATGATGATTGTTAGCATTGGCGTAATTGTTTACGCGTTGCCCAAACAAGTAAAATTTAGCTACGAAATTGAAAAAGGCAGGATATGGAACCAAAAAGATCTGATATCGCCCTATAACTTCGCCATATTAAAGACCGCTGCCGAGATTGATAACGACCGTAAAACTGTATTGGCAGGAGTAACGCCCATATACCAATTGCAAACCGGCGTAAATAAAGCCATGCTTGAAGGCTTTAAAAACGACCTTGAAGTAAAATGGCACAACTCAGGTATAAATGATCGTTTAAAAGAACGGTACATTACAGCCGGTAATGCATTAATAAATTCTGTTTATAGTATTGGTGTTTTATCTCTTAACCCCAAATACCAGCAAAATAGCGAAAATTATGATATAACTATACTGGATAATAATGTAGCTACGCCTAAAAATACCGTTGATGTTTATACCAGGGAAAAAGCACTGGCATATTGTAATAAAGAATTAAGCGGTCGTACTGATATTGATAAGACATTTTTACTTGATCTGCTGCAAACCCATATTCAGGTTAATTTAGTTTATGATGACGGGTTAACCACCCGCTTGGAAAAAGAAGCTCTTGACGGCCTTTCATTAACCCGCGGCATGGTGCAAAAGGGTGATATTATTGTAGCTAAAGGATCAGTAGTAAATGATGAGGTATACCAGAAACTGCAATCATATAAAAAGGCTTTTGAGGATAATTCGCGCATCAACGGCGATTATAAGTTGGTGCTGCTTGGCCAAAGCATATTGGTTGCCATAACTATTGCGCTGCTGATGATATTTTTATACCTGTTCAGGCGGGATATTTATGATGATAACAGGCTGGTGAGCCTTATCCTGCTGGTAATAACAGCCATGTTGTTTACCTTATCAATGGCTATAAAATGGCAGTTGCCTAACTTGTATTATATACCTTATTGTATAGTACCTATCATTATTCGTATACTGTTTGATACCAGGCTGGCACTAAACATACATTTATTAGTGGTGCTTGTAGCCGGTTTTTTTGTGCCTAACAGCTTTGAGTTTGCGTTTTTTGAGATCACGGCCGGTATGGTATCTATATATAGTATCAAAAACCTTATCCGCCGCGAGCAGTTTCTTATTTCGGCTGTAATTATAACATTTACCTATTTGGCTGCATTTATGGGTATATCGCTTATACGCGAGGGTAGCTTTGTAAATATTGATTGGTTTGGTTTTATACCGTTTATAGTTAGTGTATTGCTAACCTTGTTGGCTTACCCGCTTATATACCTGTTTGAAAAAGTATTTGCCTTAACATCAGACATTACACTTATTGAACTAACCAATACAAATGCACCCCTATTGCGCGAACTGGCCTTTACAGCACCAGGTACCTTTCAACATTCATTACAGGTGGCTAACCTTGCCGAAAATGCTATATATGCCATTGGTGGTAACGCGTTGTTGGTTAGGGCAGGGGCATTATATCACGATATTGGTAAAATGGAAAATCCCTTGTTTTTTATTGAGAACCAGATATCCGGTTTTAACCCGCATGATAAGCTGCCTTATGAGGAAAGTGCACAAATAATTATACGCCATGTAAGCAAAGGTATTGAAATGGCTCAAAAAGCCAACTTGCCCGAAATTGTTATTAACTTTATACGCACTCACCACGGCGATACACGGGTTGATTATTTTTATCAATCGTTTCTTAAAAACTTTCCTGAGAAGTTTATTAACGAAAATATTTTCAGATATCCCGGGCCAATACCTTTTACCAAGGAAACCGGTGTTTTAATGCTTGCCGATTCGGTTGAAGCAGCATCACGCTCATTAAAGCAGCCCGACGAGAAATCAATAAGTGCATTGGTTGATAGAATAGTAAAATACAAGCTGGATCAGAATCAATTGAAAGACAGTAATATAACTTTAAAAGATATCGAGACCATCAAAACTATTTTTAAACGCATGCTGATGAGCATTTACCACATAAGGATGGACTATTGAGTTTAAATTGTAATGATTGAAAAAGTTGTAGATGTTGTAAAGTTTTCTCATTTATAACTATTATAACCCCTTCAATCAGTATTACTTCAAATTATTTGCAAACATTTTCAACTACTTACAGCATTTGCAATAATTTTTTTTGATGGCATAGGCTAATTGCTATATTTGCAGTCCCTGAAAAAAGGGATAATTGTTTTTTGTTACGGTGAGGTGCCTGAGAGGCCGAAAGGATCAGTTTGCTAAACTGACGTACGGGAAACTGTACCGAGGGTTCGAATCCCTCCCTCACCGCTAATCGTTTACTGATTATAGGAAATAAAAGGCTGATGAATTTCAACATTCATCAGCCTTTTATTATTTTGGTAAACTATAATGGAAAATACAAACATCTCCGATAAACCCACAAAAATAAGGTATCGTATACTGTTCCTTGTTTTTATAACCGTAGTTATTAACTACATGGACAGGAGTAACCTTGCTGTGGCCGCGTCGGCTATTGGCAAGGAATATAAGTTTTCATCAGTAGAATTGGGTTTGATAATGTCGGCCTTTAGCTGGACTTACATCCTGTTCCAGGTACCCGGTGGTATGTTGGTTAAGCGTTATGCGCCCCGTATATTTTATACTTTTAGTATGATTATATGGTCGGTATTTACCATTATGCAAGGGATTGCCCAGGGATTTATCTCTTTGTTTGGCTTGCGTATGGCTACCGGGATGGCCGAGGCTCCTGCCTATCCAATTAATAACCGGGTGGTAAGCAGTTGGTTTCGGGATGATGAGCGCGCTTCAGCTATTGCTACATATACCTCGGGGCAATTTTTAGGGCTGGCTTTTTTAATGCCTGTGCTAACCAAAATACAATTATATGCCGGTTGGCGAGGGTTATTTATAATAACAGGTATTATAGGTGTATTTTGGAGCATTATCTGGTATACCTTTTATCGCGATCCGTTAAAGCACCAAACAGTAAACCGGCAAGAGTTGAATCATATTGAAAAAGGTGGCGGAATTTTAAAACGAGACGAGAATATTCAACAGAAAAACCCCTTTAACTGGCCCGATCTGAAAGAGGTTTTATCTCATCGTAAACTTTGGGGTGTTTACCTCGGACAATTTGCAGTTAATGCTGCGCTCTGGTTCTTTTTGACATGGTTCCCCAAGTACCTGGTAGATTATCGGGGATTGGATATAATTAAATCGGGCTACTGGGCATCGGTACCTTATCTGGCTGCTTTTGCCGGTGTTTTATGCTCAGGTTTTTTGTCCGATTATTTAATAAAAAAAGGATTTCCTGCGGCCGGGGCACGTAAGTTACCTGTAATTGCAGGTTTGCTATTGTCAATAGCTATTGTAGGAGCCAACTATGTAGACGCACCGCACCTTATTATTTTCTTTATGTCATTATCGTTTTTTGGCGTAGGGTGTGCCTCCATCACGTGGGTTTTTATATCTACACTTGCACCTCCAAATTTAATTGATATTACCGGTGGCGTATTTAATTTTATAGGGCAGCTATCAGGTGTGATAGTACCTGTTGTAATAGGCTTTTTAGTTCGTGGCGGCAACTTTGAACCGGCTTTGTTTTTTATTGCTTTAATAGGCTTTTTAGGTGCCTGCTCATATATGTATTTAGTTGGCGATGTGGTACGCGTTAAATCTAAAAACAACAATTAATGATTAAATTTTTAAGCTGCAAACAGAGTGTAACGACTAAAAGCTCTATTACATATATATTGGGGTTTCTATTTGTAATTACAGGTAGCAATTAACTTAGCCGTAATCAAAATATTGTTTGTTTAAATACAATACTCATTGTCCTTAAAATTAATTTTGTACCCGCTCTATTACAGCAGCAAGGTCATCCAGGTCAAAAGGTTTGGCCAAATAGGCGTCTGCACCAGCTAATTTGGCCAGTTTAGCAATGTCTGCATTGGCCGAAAAATAAATCACGGGCACCCGGGCGTAAGCTGCGGAACTTTTTAACATGCGTGTGGCGGCAATACCACCCTGATCAGGTATCCAGTTATCCATAAATATAACAGCCGGCTGTATATCTGCCAATTTATCCAGAATATTGTCACAATCGGTAAAAGTATATACATTCCAACCCTGTTCTTTCAGGATGTAGGCGCAGATGTTTAGTATATCTTCCTCGTCGTCAAAAATAGCGAGGTTTTTATTAGTAAGTTGGGACATAGCAATTAAATAATCGTATCGGCTTTTTTAGCAGGCATGGTAAATAAAAAACTGGTTCCCTTATCAAGTTCACTTTCTATCCTGATGGTTCCGCCGTGCATGGCAATGAAGTCTTTTACCAATATCAACCCCAAGCCGGTACCTTTTTCTTTACCGGTACCCATTAACGAAGCGGTATTCTCCTGGACAAAAAGCCTATCCCGGGTTGCGGCTGACATGCCTATCCCTTTATCGCAAACACAAAGTTCAATCATACCTTCGTTAGGTTGTGCGGTCACGGTTACAGCTTTGCCTCCTGCGGGAGTAAATTTGATAGCGTTTGTAACCAGGTTTTGCAGAATTGAACGGAACATCAGGACATCGGCCTCGATATGTAAATCTTGATCGATCTTATTTTCAAGCACAATGTTTTTTTGACGGGCATTCTCCCTTAGCAAGTCTAAAGATTCATTAACATTTTTACGCAAGGGCAGGGGTTGGGGATTAAAATTAGTCTTTTCGCGCTGATACTTGGCCCAGTCAACCAGTTCATTGAGTTGATCCAGTATTTTACGCGAAGTGCGTTTGATGATTCCGGCGAAAAAATCAATCTGCTCTGGTTTTAGCTTGTCAGCATCACGAGACAGATTGTCCGCAGAAGCCAGCAGGGAAGTCAGAGGGT
The DNA here is from genome assembly GCA_025929405.1 of Mucilaginibacter sp. GTDB lineage: Bacteria > Bacteroidota > Bacteroidia > Sphingobacteriales > Sphingobacteriaceae > Mucilaginibacter. The sequence goes on from JAICMD010000101.1 coordinate 5,259, forward strand.
TACGAAGGTCATGCGAGATTACCGACAAAAACTTATCTTTTGACAAGTTAAGTGCTTTAAGTTCCTGGTTTGCAGCCTCCAGTTCTACGGTACGTTCCAGAACCCGTTGTTCCAGGCCCTGATTTATAGCTTGTAATTTTTCCTCCTGTCGCCGGAGCAACTGATTCTTCCGGTATAATTCGGTAAAAACCGCAACCTTTGAGCGAAGCATTTCGGGGTTAAAGGGTTTGCGAATAAAATCAACTGCACCGGCTTTATAACCTTTAAAAATAGCAGCTTCCTCATAATCATGCGCCGTGATGAAAATGATGGGGATCTGTCGCAGTTTATCCCGCTCAGAAATTAAGGCGGCGGTTTCGTAACCGTCCATAGTCGGCATTTTAACATCCAGCAGGATCAGGGAAAAATCCTCTTCCTTTAATAAAATGCGTAAGGCTTCCCGGCCCGATTTAGCTTTATAAAAGGTGTAATTGTCTTTTTCCAACACCACCTCCATCGACAGTAGGTTGTTTTCGTTATCATCAACCAACAGTATATTAATTGGATTCATTCTTCCTTTATTTGGTTAGCCACACACGCATTAGGGCCAGTAACTGGTCGGTTTTTACAGGTTTTGTGATATAGTCTGAAGCTCCGGAAGAAATACACTTCTGCCGGTCGCCAATCATTGCCTTGGCCGTTACAGCGATAATAGGCAGGTTTTTATGCCGCTGCTCCTTCCTGATGATCTGTATGGTTTCATAACCATCCATTTCCGGCATCATAATATCCATCAGCACAATATCAATGCTTTTGTCTTTATTAAGGATTTCCAATGCCTCACGACCGCTTTCAGCAGTAATGACATTGATTTTTGAACGCTCGAAGACTGCGGTCAGTGCAAACAGATTACGCACATCATCGTCCACAACCAACACTTTACGATTGTCCAGGATATCAGGTGTATTACGGAACGTATCAAGCACCTTCAGTTTGCTTTCACTTATATACTTTTTATTGATATGCAGCGTAACCAATATCTCTTCTACCAGATGTATATAAGAATTTGGGCTTTTAGTAATGATTTTATGATTCAGCCGCTTGAGTTGTATCAATTCGTCCTGAGTAAAGTCGCGGGCCGAGTGCAGAATGATCATCGTTTGTGCATGTTTTAATAAATTGATCTTCTGCAATAATTCCATCCCATTAACATCAGGCAGCATATAATCCAGTACTATACAATCAAATAGTTCTTTTTTTAACACTGCCAATGCTTTTTTAGCTGTAGTGGCACTAAACACTTCTACTTGGTCATTAGCCAGCAATTCGGATATGCGTTTCAGTTCTTCTTCGTTATCCTCAATAACCAATACCCTGCGCTTGCTGTGCTGGTGGAAGTTCACCATGCCAGAGATTAGTTCATCCAGTGAGGTATTAGACAATGGTTTAAGACTGAATGACCGTGCGCCCAATTTAAGTGCTATCAGCTTATTATCCTCGCCCGAAATCACATGTACCGGAATATGACGCAGATTGACATCTGATTTAAGTAATTTTAACAATTTCCAGCCATTAGCTTCCGGCATATTTACATCCAGTGTAATTGCAATGGGAGTATATTTAATAATGCTATCAAAAATATCCAGGTAATTGGTAGCCACAACCACTTTCAGGTTAAGATCGTGTGCCTTGTCAATAAGTATCTTGGTAAAGCGTACATCATCTTCAATTACCAGCAGCACTTTATCTTCGGCCACTATCTGATGACGGTCGTCATCAATCATCAGATCGGCATTCTCAGTTAGATTTGTACGGGTAGGAGAAGTTGGATAAGCAGTGACCGATTTGGCAGGTACCGTTTTTTCTTCTTTATATTTCAATGGCAGGTACAGGGTAAAGGTACTGCCTTTGCCAAGTTCGCTGCCAACGGTAATTGTGCCGCCCAATAATTCGGCAAAACCCTTGCTGATAGATAAACCCAAACCGGTACCGCCGTATTTGCGGCTGGTAGAACCTTCTGCTTGTTGGAAAGCTTCAAATATAATGCCCTGGGTATCTTTGGAAATGCCGATACCCGAATCTTCAATAGAAAATGCAATTGCCTGTCCGCTATTTGCTAACGGATTTTCCTGGCCTTGTGACGGGCTGAACACGCTAAGTTTAACGCGGCCTTTTTCGGTAAATTTAAAGGCATTGGACAGCAGGTTTTTCAGGATTTGATTAAGACGCTGTAAGTCCGTTTCCATTAACTCAGGCAATTCTTCCTGCAATTCGATTTCAAACTTCAGATTTTTGGCTTCGGATATAGGTTTAAAGGTTGATTCAGCGAAAGCAATGATCTCTTTAAAGCTAACCGGCATAACATCCGCCGCTATCACGCCAGATTCTATTTTTGAAAGATCCAAAATGTCATTGATCAACTGAATCAAATCATCACCACATGAATGGATAGTTTTAGCAAACATCCGTTGTTTCTCGGTCAGGTTACCTTCTGGGTTTTCAAATAATTGCTGGGCAAGGATTAATAAACTGTTTAGCGGCGTCCGTAGCTCATGCGACATGTTAGCAAGGAACTCCGATTTGTATTTCGAGGTTAATGTTAATTGCTCGGCTTTTTCTTCCAGCGAACGGCCCTTGTCATGCAGTTCGTCATTTGCACGTCTTAACTCTTCCTGCTGTGCAGATAGCTCACTGGCAAGTGATTGCGATTGTGCCAAAAGTTCCTCAGTACGGGTATTGGTTTCAATATTGTTCAATACAATACCAATACTTTCGGTTAACTGATCCAGGAAGTCAATATGGGTATCGCTAAAGTTCTCAAACGAGGCAAGCTCAATAACCGCTTTAATATTATTTTCAAAAAGTACTGGCAGTATTACCAAGTCAATAGGAGCCGCGCTGCCAATGCCCGAACTGATCTGTAGATATTCATTTGGCACATTTGATAAGCGGATGCGTTCCTTATCAGTAGCGCATTGCCCCACCAGTCCTTCACTTAAAGAAAATTCCTGATCTATAAGTTTCCGGCTTTTTTGTGCATAGCCGGCAAATAACCTCAGTTTAGCAGGGCCATCTGCTTCTGGTTGTTCCAATATATAAAATGCGCCGTAACGGGCATTTACCAGTTCGGCCAATTCGGATAATACTTTATTCGCCACGGCATTTCTATCACGCTGCCCCTGTAGCATCTGTGCAAACTTGGCCAGGTTTGATTTTAGCCAGTCCTGCTCGTGGTTACGCAATGTTGTGCCTTTAAGGTTGGCAATCATCTGGTTAATAGTATCCTTTAACGCTTCCAACTCACCTTTAGCCTCTACCCGGATGGTACGTGTTAAGTCACCTTTGGTTACCGCCGAAGCTACTTCAGATATGGAACGTACCTGTGTAGTAAGATTTTGTGCCAGTTGGTTTACGTTTTCTGTAAGGTCCTTCCAGGTACCTGATGCGCCCGGTACACTGGCTTGCCCGCCCAAACGACCCTGTACGCCCACTTCACGCGCCACCGTAGTTACCTCATCGGCAAATACCGCCAGGGTATCAATCATCTCGTTAATCGTATCTGTAAGCTGTGCAACCTCACCCAACGCGTTGATAGATAGGCGTTGCTTTAAGTTGCCTTTAGCAATACCTGTAGCTACTTTAGCAATACCACGTATCTGCCCGGTAAGGTTAGATGCCATCTGGTTTACCGAATCAGTTAAATCTTTCCAGGTACCACCTACGCCTTTTACGTGTGCCTGCCCACCCAATTTACCTTCGGTTCCTACCTCACGTGCCACCCGGGTTACTTCGGATGCGAATGAGTTTAGCTGATCCACCATCGTATTAATGGTGTTCTTTAAATCCATAATCTCGCCCTTTACGTCAATGATTACCGTTTTTGAAAGGTCACCACTGGCCACCGCTTTAGTCACCTCGGCAATGTTACGTACCTGCGAGGTAAGGTTACTTGACATCTGGTTTACCGAGTCGGTTAAGTCCTTCCAGGTACCAGCCACACCCGGCACAAATGCCTGGCCGCCCAGGTTACCATCGGTACCCACCTCACGTGCAACACGAGTTACTTCGGATGCGAAACCACGCAATTGATCCACCATGGTATTAATGGTTTCTTTTAGCTGAAGGATCTCGCCCCGTACGTCAACTGTAATTTTTTTAGATAAGTCGCCGTTTGCTATCGCGATGGATACATCGGCTATATTTCTTAATTGCGCCGTTAAGTTACCGGCCATTTTATTTACCGAGTCGGTTAAGTCCTTCCAGGTACCATCCACACCCGGTACATTTGCCTGGCCGCCCAACTGTCCTTCCGAACCTACCTCACGTGCCACGCGCGTTACTTCGGATGCGAAGCCACGCAACTGATCCACCATGGTGTTTATTGTGTTCTTTAGTTCCAATAACTCGCCTTTGGCATTTACCGTGATCTTACGGGAAAGGTCACCTTTAGCCACAGCAGTAGTTACCTCAGCAATGTTACGCACCTGCGAGGTTAAGTTATCGGCCATTTTATTTACCGAATCAGTTAAATCCTTCCAGGTACCACCAACGCCCGGCACGTTAGCCTGACCGCCTAATTGCCCTTCTGAACCTACCTCACGTGCCACACGCGTTACTTCCGAACCAAAAGAGTTTAACTGATCCACCATCGTATTAATGGTTATCTTCAGTTCAAGCATTTCGCCCTGTACGTCAACCGTAATCTTCTTGGATAAGTCACCTTTTGCCACCGCAGTGGTTACCTCGGCAATGTTACGCACCTGGCCTGTTAAGTTACCGGCCATTTGGTTTACCGAGTCGGTCAGGTCCTTCCAGGTACCACCTACACCCGGTACGTTAGCCTGTCCGCCCAATTGCCCTTCCGAACCTACCTCACGTGCCACACGCGTTACTTCGGATGAGAAGGAGTTTAGCTGATCCACCATCGTATTGATCGTGTTTTTCAACTCCAATAACTCGCCCTTAGCATCCACCGTGATCTTTCGGGAAAGGTCACCTTTTGCTACCGCTGTAGTTACACCGGCTATATTACGCACTTGGTCAGTCAAATTACTACCCATCTGGTTTACTGAGTCGGTAAGGTCCTTCCATACACCACCTACACCTTTTACACGCGCCTGTCCGCCTAACTTACCCTCGGTACCTACTTCCAGTGCCACACGCGTTACTTCGGATGCGAAGGAGTTTAGCTGATCCACCATTGTATTAATGGTTTTCTTTAACTCCAGCATTTCGCCCTTTACGTCTACCGTGATTTTTTTGGATAAGTCGCCGTTTGCAACCGCTGTGGTTACACCGGCTATATTACGCACCTGCGAGGTAAGGTTACCCGCCATCCGGTTTACCGAGTCGGTTAAGTCCTTCCAGGTACCTGCTACACCCGGCACTTTGGCCTGGCCTCCCAGTTTACCTTCTGTACCTAATTCCAATGCCACACGCGTTACTTCGGAAGAGAAGGAG
>JAICMD010000279.1 GCA_025929405.1 Mucilaginibacter sp.
CAATATTCTGAACTCCATCAACTTGTTCCTCATTCCAACCCGTAATTGACACAAACTTTCCACCCGTGCGAATTACCGCCAAAGATCGCTTGGCGATATCACCACCAAGTACATCAAAAACTAAATCGACTTTTGCAATATCTTCTAATGCATCATTATCTAAATCGATAAACTCGTTGACACCAAAGTCAAATGCGGTTTCATGATGAGCGGCGCGTCCGGTACCAATTATATATGCGTCAACCTCGCGCGCAAGTTGAACGGCCATCGAACCAACGATACCTGCGGCGCCATGTATCAAGACTCGTTGCCCAGCTTTAAGTTGGCCATGCTGAAACAGTCCTTGCCACGCAGTTAAACCGGGCATTACAAGCGCATTGCCATCATTAAAGTCAATATCGTCAGGCAATGGCGCAAGGTTGCGCGCTTCAATAGCCACATATTCTGCCAATGAACCATTGCGATACCAATCCTGAAGGCCAAACACTCGTTGTCCTATCGACAATCCTGTTGTGCCATAGCCGAGGGCTGTTACCACTCCTGCTAATTCATGGCCCGGAATTGACGGTGTTCTCTTCGCACCGGCACGATCGACCCACGTTGACGGCCAGGACAACTCGTCTCCGGTAATACTGGCCGCATAAACCTGAACAATAACATCGTTTATTGCTGGTGACGGTTCAGGTAACTCCATGAGTTTCATTCCTGCTAATCCTGCATTTTGGTCTTTTACAATAATTGCTTTCATAATATATCAGAGCCGCATCATCTAACCTTTAAAGTTATGAGTGAGCCGTTTATTTTACCTGCTCATTATTCACTTGAATTTTATTTCTAACCGGCCTTATTAAGAACGCCCCAAATTATATCAAATATATCTACCGGTTTTACTTTGGCCCGATTAACTTTATGCTTTGTAATCAATATTGGTGCATATTCTTTTGATCCCCCCACCCGGCCATGGGAACCTTTAATTAAATTAGCCTCAAGAGGTATAACATCCATAGTGTACCTTAAACCAAGCTTTTTACGAAATAATTTATAGGCTGCACGTACTTTTGAAGTCATGAACATTTCAACAGGATCGTAGCCGGGTTTTTTATGAATATCAACAACTCGCGCATAGTCAGGCGCTTTATTATCATCCATCCAAAAATAATATGTAAACCAGCTTTTGTCGGCTGCCACCAATACCAAATCGCCCGAGCGTTCATGATTTATATGATAATCGGCTTGTTCATTTTTGTTTAGGATAAGTTCAATCCCCGGTACAGATTTTAATAAATTAATAACCTGGTCAGTTACTGCAGGGTCATTAATATAAACATGAGCTATCTGATGGTCGGCAACAACAAAGGCCTTAGATGCGCCCGGATCAAGCAGTTCAAGCCCGCGTTCTATTCTTATTTGTAAAAGGCCGTATTGACGCAACAAACGGTTAAGGTGTATAGGATTATTTACCGGAGAAATGCCATATTCAGATAATAAGATTATCTCAGCGTCTTTCTTTTCATAAAATCTAGCCAGTTCCTCTACTAATGCGTCGATTTGTTTAAGATCTCCGGAAATTTTTGATTCATCAGGCCCGAATTTTTGAAGACAATAATCAAGATGCGGAAGATAGATCATTGTAAGTGTAGGGTCATAAAGATCGTCTGTCATCATGGAAGCGTCTGCAATCCATTTGCTTGATTTGATATCAGCGCCCGGGCCCCAGAATTGAAACAGTGGGAATGTGCCCAACTTTTCCTGTAACACGTCACGAAGTTCTGGTGGATTTGAATAACAATCAGGCATTTTACGTCCGTCTGCTAAATAATTAGGTCTCGGTGTTACTGAAAAATCAGCCGTTGAATACATATTATACCACCAAAACATCATCGAAGAAGTAAAGGAAGGATCATGAGCTTTTGCTTTATCCCATATTTTTTCGCCTGTTACTAACTTGTTAGATTGCTTCCAGAATTTTATTTCACAGTCAATACGGTCATACCAGCCATTACCAACTATACCATTATCAACAGGATATTTTCCTGTAAGATAGCTTGATTGTACAGATGTTGTAACAGCAGGCAACAGCGGCTCAATATTTGTTAAATGATTGCCGGTTATATAGTTTTTCAAAAAAGGTGTGTGGTCGCCAATTAAAGAAGTGGAAAGACCTACAATATCTATTACAACTGTTTTATTCATAACGGTGATTATTGATGGCATCTTTAACCCAATTCAATACTCTTATTATAGACTGCGTTATAGGCAGCTTCAACTCATCGGGTAAAACACCCCAGGTGTAAGTTTCAACCTCAAGATGCTGTGTAAAGGATTTTTGTGCTTGTAGTTTTAATACCTTAACTATATCTTCTTGTGTGGATTGCAGCACCCCAAAACTTTTTAAAAAAACGGGTACGTGAAAATGTGCCCGCCATTCGCCTGTATGAACCTGTGCGTTCAAAGCCTCCGGCAGATCGGGATATCTGATCAAAGAGTTGCTGCCGGTCCTCGCAACTACCTGGTGGAGGTAGGTATCCTCATTAAATATAGAGAAAGCTGTTAATATATCCCGCTCGTTACGTCCATCAGGATCAAAAGTTGCCTTCAGCGCTGCGCTGATCTGTATTTTTCCTACCTGTATGCCTTTTTGCTCAAGTGCTTCTATTATTTCTGCATGGGGTTCATAACCGATAGCAAAATGACATACATCATAGCATAACCTGATATGTTCTTTTATGATTTTTTCAGCCTCTTCTGTTGTTAGTTTAAACCGGTTTTGAAAATACAGGCGTCCTGCAGGTAAAAGAAAATCTTCAAACCAGTTTATAAATTCATGGCCTGTTTCTAAAATACCGTCAGGTTCAGGCTCAATATCCAGGTGCATGGTTAGCCCTTTTTTAAGTTTGATAAGATAAAGCTCTTGGGCAACTTTTAAAATGTTTTCAGTACCAGACTTCTTTGCTTTCAATAATTCTTCATCATTGTTGAACCAATGCCTGTAACTTATTGGAGAAGTGGAAACACCTCCTTTCATTCCCGGAGGAAGCAAATCGGCAAGGATATTAAAAAGCCGTACAGTATATAACACTCTGTTTTCGGTTGTCCAGTCAGGGGTATGCACCTGTTCTTTTACTATGGTATCATGAAATCCGCCATAAGGAAACCCATTCATTGTAAATACGTATGCATCATGGTCTTTAAGCCATTGTTTGAATATAAACAAGTTATCATCTTCCAATATGTCCACGCTTGCAATTTGCGATAACCTTAACCCAATACCCATTGACGCGTCGGGTGACAAATCATTCTTTATCGCCGGGAAATTTTCTTTCAAGGCATTAAAATGATCAGTCCAATTTTCACCGGCGTGAATATTGGTACAATAAGTAAAATGTGATGTGCCAATCTTCATAATAACTATATTTTTTCACTTAACGTACTTAATTTGCTAAGTCTTTCGCTCGCCTGTTGCAATAATGCTATATCCATTTCATGAACTTCCTCTCCTTGACCTATATCCGTTAATAGCATGATTGTTAGGCGACCGCCTAAATGCTCCCGAAATTCTTCCAGGCCATTAATTATAGGGCTTTCGCCACCTTGAACCTTCAATAATGGATGTGAAATTGCAAAACCAAGGTTTAATAACACGTTTAGGATAAGTTCTGTCTGCTTATCTGCCAGCCGCCCGGAAATGTTAGAATAAACCGTATCCAGCGCAATACCTAATGCAACTGCCTCGCCATGCTTTACCTCAAAATCGGTTAAATATTCCAGCTTGTGCGCACTCCAATGCCCAAAATCAAGAGGGCGCGATGAGCCGGTTTCAAACGGATCATTACCTGCAATATGCTGCATGTGCAATTGTGCACATCGCCAAATAAGGTAATTCATTGTGGTTAAATCCCTTTCAACAAGGGCTGTAACATTATCTGATATCCAATTAAAAAACACTGCATCCTTTAATAAAGCTACTTTTACTGCTTCAGATATTCCCGAACGCCAATCACGCATATTTAACGTTTCCAAAAATTTTTCATCATTAAAAACGGCTACCGGTGGAACGAAAGTTCCTAAAAAGTTCTTTTTAGCAAAATAGTTGATCCCATTTTTTACACCGATGCCAGAGTCATTTTGCGATAGTACCGTAGTTGGTATA
>JAICMD010000049.1 GCA_025929405.1 Mucilaginibacter sp.
ACAGCGATCTGAGTACCCCTACTGCCGAGATGGTGTATGTGTCAGTAGGAATAAAAAACAAAGTGGTACTTGAAGACCCGCATGAAAAAAACATCCGGAAATCATTAAACTTTGGGCATACCATTGGCCACGCGGTTGAAACTTATTCGCTTTTGAATGATGAGAATCCTCTATCGCATGGTGAAGCAATAGCTATTGGTATGATATGCGAGGCTTATCTATCGCATAAAAAAGCAAAACTAACCGCTGCGGAACTGGATGAGATAACTGAGGTATTGAATAACCTTTACCCGCGTTATGAGCTAAAAGAAAGCTATAATGATGAACTATACACCATTATGCTTAAAGATAAGAAAAACCAAAACGGCAAAATAAATTGTACCCTATTGGATTCTATTGGCCAGTTTAAAATTGACAACAACTGTACTAAAGAAGAGTTGTTTGAAAGTTTAGCGTATTACGCGGGTTTGTAACCTTAATTAAACATTTTACAAAAAATTAATTTTTTTATTGACAAATCAATTTTTAGCCGTACATTTACGGCATAAATAAAAACAATGAAGTTAACAAGTGTATATTTTTATGGTTACTACTTTTACTTTAACAGTAAGAGCCGGGACTAATATGCACTAATAAACATATAAGATAACTGAAAAGTCCCGGCATAATAAGCCGGGACTTTTTGCTTTAATAACGTCGATGAAAAAGGAAAAACCAAGAGTTGCCATACAAGGGATACGCGCCTCGTTCCATGAAGAAGCCGCCTTCAAATTTTTTGGAGAGAATATCGAGACCATTGAGTGCAACTCGTTTAAGCAAACATTTGAGGCTTTGGAGAAAAAAGAAGCTGATTATGTTGTAATGGCAATTGAAAACAGCATTGCAGGCAGCATTTTGCCTAACTATAGCTTATTGCTTAATTATAACTTTCCGGTTATCGGCGAAATATACCTGCCCATACAATTACATTTAATGGCATTGCCGGGCGTATCTTTTGAAAAAATAAAGTACGTTACATCCCACCCTATTGCCATACGCCAGTGCATTGATTTTTTTGACGAATACCCACACTTAAAAATTGTGGAAAGCAGCGATACTGCCGCCTGCGCAAAACGTATACATGATGAGCAGCTAACCGATACCGTTGCTATCGCCAACTCGTTGGCAGCAAATTTATACGGTTTGGAGATACTGGAGCGCAGGATTGAATCAAACAAAAAGAATTTCACCCGGTTCTTAATACTCACCAGCCACGACAACATTAATAAAAAACCGGGCGCTAATAAGGCATCTTTATGTTTTCAGGTAAGTAACCAGGTAGGTTCATTAGCCAAAGTGCTTAATATCTTCGCCACACAGGGCGTAAACATGAGCAAAATACAATCAATGCCGGTTTTGGGCAGGCGCAATGAATACAACTTTTATGTTGATGTGGAGTGGGAAGACACCAGGCAATATGATATTGCTATTAAACAGGTACTTAAATACACACAAAACTTTAACATTTTAGGCGAATATAAGCGACACGAAGACGATAGTGATATTGAGAAAAAATTAAACCTGGCCAAGTCGCAAAAGCCTGCCCGCAAATACATCAGCATTAAAAAATTAACTAATTAAGATATTTTATAGACATTCGCAGAATTAAACTAATATGAAACTGGATTTAAATATACAGCCCCTGAATTCCTGGATTAAAGCAACTAAAGAACCGCTTTTGATTGCAGGCCCGTGCAGCGCCGAAACTGAAGATCAGTTGGTAGCAACCGCACATTTATTAGCTAACACTGGCCGCGTAACTGCTTTACGCGCCGGCATTTGGAAACCACGTACCCGTCCCGGTGAGTTTGAAGGCATAGGCAGCATTGGTTTAGAATGGCTTAAACGCGCCAAAGCCGAAACCGGCCTACCTACAACTGTTGAGGTTGCTACAGGTAAACACGTTGAAGAAGCCTTAAAGGCCGGTGTTGATATTTTATGGGTGGGTGCGCGCTCAACCGTTAACCCTTTTACCGTACAGGAAATTGCCGATGCTTTAAAAGGTGCTGATGTGCCTGTAATGGTTAAAAACCCTGTTAACCCTGACCTTTCATTATGGATTGGCGCTTTGGAGCGTATCAACAACGCAGGGATTACCAAGCTGGCTGCTATACACCGTGGTTTTTCATCGTACGAAAAAACTGCTTTCCGTAACGAGCCGATGTGGGATATCGCTATCCACCTTAAAACACTTGCCCCTAACCTGCCGATAATTTGCGACCCAAGCCATATTTCAGGCAATCGCGAACTTATAGGCTATGTATCGCAGAAAGCACTTGACCTTGATATGCAGGGATTGATGATCGAATCACATATCGACCCAAGCGTTGCCTGGACCGATGCCAAACAACAGGTTACCCCATCAGCTTTAGCTGATATTATTGACCGTTTAACTTTACGCAAACCGGATACCCGCGATGCTGAGGTTAATGACAAATTAACTGAATTACGCAACAACATTGACAAGATTGATGATCTGATTATCCAGAAAATGGCTGAGCGTATGAAGATAGCCGAGCAGATTGGTAACTATAAAAAAGATAACAACATTACCATTTTACAGGTAAACCGTTGGGACGAGATATTAAACAAACGTGTTAACTACGGTAAGGCTTTAAACCTGCACCCTGATTTTACAGAGAAATTACTGGAACTTATCCATGGCGAATCTATCCGTAAACAAACCGAGATAATGAACCAGGATATAGCCGGAGCAGCAGAGGATAAAGTTACTACCCACGCTTAATACAACATGAGCAAGAATATCCTGCTTACTAAAAAAGGCAGAACCATACATGGCACGGTTAACCTCACCGGTTCAAAAAGTGAGTGTAACCGCGCCCTGATAATTGAAGCGCTAAGCGAAGGCAAAGTTACCGTTCAAAACGTGTCAGACGCTGCCGATACTGTTTTGCTGGAAGGTATTTTGAAGTCAAAAGGTAAAAGTCAAAAGTCAAAAATTATGGCTTCTGATATTGATTCCGAAATCGAACTTCCAAAATCCGAAATCAATATTGGCCCGGCAGGTACTGCTATGCGTTTCTTAACGGCGTACCTAACTTTGCAAAACAACGAGGTTATTTTAACCGGCAGTGCGCGCATGAAACAAAGGCCAATTGGTATTTTGGTTGATGCTTTGCGTCAATTAGGAGCCGTTATTGATTATGAAGAGAATGATGGCTTCCCTCCAATTAAAATATACGGCAATTTGCAACAGGTAACTGATACCATCAGCATTAAGGGTGATATCAGTAGTCAATATATTACTGCTTTATTGCTTATTGCAGCGCGTTTACCTAAAGGGTTAACCTTGAACATTGAAGGTGACCTAACATCGCGCCCGTATGTGGAAATGACTTTGGCCATGTTGGAGCAAGCAGGTATTAAACATACATGGACAGGTAATTCTATACGTATCCCGCATCAGGAATTTAGAGAAACCACCCTACCCGTTGAACCCGATTGGAGCGCGGCATCATACTGGTATGCTATAGCTGCATTAGCTGATGAAGCTGAGATATTTTTAACAGGTTTAACACCATATAGCCTGCAGGGCGATAGTGTTATCACCGAGATCATGGCTAATTTCGGCATTACCTCACAGTTTAAGGATGGCGGTGTATATTTAAAAAAGGAAAACAAGCCTATCAGTAAAAATCTGTTCGACCTGAAAAAATGTCCCGATTTGGCACAAACTGTTATTGTAGTATGTGCAGCCTTGGGTCATGAAGCTACCTTTACTGGCTTGGAAACCTTAAAAATAAAGGAAACCGACCGCGTTAAAGCTTTACAGAATGAGTTAAGCAAGATAGGTGTTAAACTGATTGAGAATAACTTAATGTACAAACTGGATTGCAGCGAGACATTTATTCCGCAGCATTTGTTTGTAAATACTTATGAGGATCACCGCATGGCTATGGCCTTTGCACCACTGGCCTTACTGATACCTGAAATTGAGGTAGAGGAAGCAATAGTGGTTGAAAAATCATACCCGGCTTTCTGGAGCGATCTGGAAAAGATGGGATTTGTTGTGGAGCAGAAAGCTTAAAGGCAAAAGCAGAAAGCTTTAACCGCGCGTCATTGCGAGGAACGAAGCAATCTTTTACATAAGCTTAGAAACGATTTTAACAGTATATAAATATATTAGTGGTGATATTCATTCACTCATTCAATAAATCACTAATTCACTAATTAAAAAAATGGCAGGCAATTCATTCGGACAATTATTCAGGATAACCACATTTGGCGAATCGCATGGCGAAGCTATCGGGGTAATTATTGACGGATGCCCTGCACAGTTGCCGGTAGATATTAACTATATACAAGGCGAACTGGATAAACGCAAACCCGGCCAGTCAAAAATTACTACGCAACGTAAAGAAAGCGATACGGTAAAAATATTATCGGGTGTATTTGAAGGTAAAACTACCGGCACACCTATCGCCATGATCATCCCAAATGAAGATCAGCGCTCAAAAGATTACAGCCATAATACCAATATTTTCCGCCCATCACATGCCGACTTTACCTACCAGAGCAAATATGGCATTCGTGATCATCGTGGCGGCGGACGCTCATCGGCCCGCGAAACTGCGGCGCGTGTTGCTGCCGGTGCTTTAGCCAAGCTATTATTAAAAAGCCAGGGAATTGAGATTGTTGCACATGTAAGCAGCGTAGGCAAAATAAATGCTCCCGAGGTACAGATATCCAACGCACAGCAATTTATTGATGAGCGCGAAAAAAATATTGTGCGCTGCGCGGATGCGGCTACCGCCGAACAAATGATCAGCTTTATTGATGATATACGTAAGCAGGGCGACACCGTTGGTGGTAAAGTAAGCTGTCATATAATTAACTGCCCTGTTGGCCTTGGCGAGCCTGTATTTGATAAATTACATGCCGAATTAGGCAAAGCAATGTTAAGCATTAATGCGGTGCATGGTTTTGAATTTGGTTCGGGCTTCTCAGGCAGCGAAATGCGCGGCTCAGAACATAACGATATTTTTGTATCAGACGATCAGGGCAATGTTAAAACTTTGACCAATTATTCTGGAGGCATACAGGGCGGCATAAGCAATGGTATGCCTATTGAATTTAAGATAGCGTTTAAACCTGTTGCCACCATTATGCACAACCAGGCTACGGTTGACAGCGAGGGCAATGCTGCCGAAATATCAGGTAAGGGCCGTCATGATCCATGTGTAGTACCACGCGCGGTACCTATTGTTGAGGCTATGGCCGCATTGGTTATTGCTGATCATTGGTTGAGGAACAGGAATAGTATTTTACCATAATTAATATATTCCCTTTGTCATTCTTCGCTACGCTCCAAAATGACAATTCAAAAATTATCCCTTCAATATCGTAATAGTAACCAGCAACTGCCCTACATGCCGCATGGTGTGCTCGGCGGTGTGGGTATACAGGCCTATTACAGTTGACGGCAATTGCGCACGCCCCACTCCTCTTGCTTCAGTTAATGTAGCTGCATCAGCAAGGCTTAATTGTTTGATGGCTTTATCAACCTGCTTATTAAAATTAGTTACCAGATGGTTAATAGTGTAGCTTTTTTCGGTCGGTTTACCTTCGTTAGCTAAATAATCTAACTGTTGTTTGGTCAATGCTTCGCCCCTGGCATAAGTAAATAAACGGCCAATTACACCCGTGATATGTTTTAAGTGAAAACCTACCGACGCCATACCCATCGGCTTTACCCATAACAGCATCTCGTCAAAACCTTTTATCAGTTCATTTACCTCTTCGCGTGCTTGTAACAGGGCATGAGCTACAGGCTGTAATAAAGGAATAATATTATTATTTAACGGCCCCCGTAACCATACTTCAGGCTTATTTATTGTTGCGCTATTATCCCTGTCCATCAGCCTTATTTTTATTATATTAATTATTATTTGATGTTTAACCATTTATGGTATACGTATTGCATAAACCCTGGTATACATTTAACTAACTATGATTTACGATATTAAAAAAATTATCAAGCCTATACTTTTATTGATATGCCTGGCTACGGTATTCACCTTTCAAAGCTGTAAAAAAAGCCGCTCTGATATGGGTAAAACACTTTACTCAAAAACCAAAAATAAGATTTTTAAAGATGTAACACCCGAAGGTTTTACTCCTGTTTTTCAAAAACTGCTTGAAGACGAAAAATCAAAATTAACTAACCCGCAAATAATAACCAGGTACTATGAAGGAAATGGTTACGACCCGGTTTTGGTGATGGATCATATTATTACCGGCGACCTTGATGCTGCATACTTCCAGCTTGCTTATGAGCATGGCCTGAACCCTAAAATGTTTCAAGCTGATGAAATAGCCGGGCTTATAACCAAGATCAACACTAAAAAATCAATAAAAACTTTGGCCGAAGCTTACCATGATTTGGCCGAACTGGAGTTGCTTACTGCCAATGCGCTTATCAATTATAGTAATGCCATGCAGTATGGTGTTATCAACCCCCAAAAAATATATAATCGTTATTTTATTGAAACACAAAGGCCAGATACGGCTACAATAGCAAATATATTCCATATAGCCAAGTACAAAACCTATCTGGATAGTATACAGCCTAAAAATCCACAGTATATTACTTTACAAAAAGCATTAAAAGATAGTGTGCAGGCACCGGGCATGTCGGCCGAGGAAACAAAAAGAATCATTATTGTAAACCTTGAACGATTAAGGTGGAAAAACAAACCCGATGCAAAAAAATACGTGTTGGTAAATATTCCTGATTATAGGCTTGATGTTTTTAAAGATGGCAAATCGGTACTGAACATGAAGGTTTGTGTTGGCCAGGGACGTAATATGGATAATGCCAAAACTTTGGTTCGCTTTGACGATACAGACAGGATTGATCATCCCGGCCCGCATGAAACACCAATGCTAAATAGTTTGATACATAGTGTTGAGGTTAACCCTGTATGGAATATACCAAAAAGCATTGCCAATAAAGAAATAATGGTAGAAGCTGCAAGGGACAAATTTTACCTGGATAATAAAGGTATAGATGTTTACAAAAATGGTAAGCTTGTTGGTGACCCTGAAGATATTGATTGGTCGGTTGTGGAGAAGGATGGCACTTATGAGTTTAAGCAAAAACCGGGTGATGAAAACTCATTGGGCAAAATAAAATTTCTGTTCAATAACAAAAGCAGTGTTTATTTGCATGATACACCTGCAAAGTTAGCTTTCAGTAAACCAATGCGCGCGGTAAGTCATGGCTGTGTACGTGTTGGAGACCCAAAAGGATTAGCCTTAGATTTATTTGGACCGGGCAGCAAATATGATATGATATCAAAATACATGGAAGAGGACAGAGACTCGCCAACCAATATAAGCCTGTCGCCTAAAGTGCCTGTTTATATTACCTATATTACTTGCTGGGGAGATGAAACCGGTACCATGCAGGTGCGCAAGGATGTTTACGGATTGGATATTGTACTTTATGCCAATATGCAAAAAATGATAATTTAATTGGTTAGATAATTTGATACTAAAAATCAAGAAGCCTTGTATATTGTTTATACAGGGCTTCTTGATTTTTATATAGAGAACATGAAATTTATTAGTTAATGCTGGCTAATGAAGCTGTTGGTACATTAAAGTTAGCATATACATCCTGGTTTAAATATTTTGAAGTGTAGCTGCTATCATTGCCATTTATAAATAACATGGTTTTACCCTTAATTGTATTTATAACCTGGCCAATAACATCAGGCGATACCGCAGGGCATCCAAAGCTACGGCCCAAACGGCCAAGCTGGTTAATAGTGCCCTGGCTCACATAATCGGCAGCGTGTACTACTATGCCGCGTGCAAGCGCTGCATTGTTAAAACCTTCGTCCATGCCATTTAAACGTAATGAACGGCCATGTTTGCCCATATACACATCATCGGTAACATAAAAACCTAAACTGCTTTGGTGCGACTCATTATTATTTGAAAATTGGCTTGCCATATCATCGCCGCTTCCTTGTCCGTGGGCTACCCAGGTATTTAATAATAGCTGATTGTTTAACATATCAATTATCCACATACGCTTTTCGCGGCTTGATTTATTAAAATCAACCACGGTAATAACTGAACTGTTTTGAGGAAGCTTATTAGCTTGTTTTAAATTTATGTACCCGGTAAGTGCTTTTTCAAATACCGCTATATCCAAACCGGCCTGCTGTAATTTGGCGGTTTGATAAACCGTTGAAGCATATTGTTCAAATACTTCCTTTGCGGATGAATTTGTTTTATTAATAGTTGAGCTTTTTACGTTAATTGGTGTCCAACTGATAAAACTTACAGCAAAAACCAAAAAAACGCATAATATCCACCAAAAATGTTTTCTCATACTTGTTGAGTTTAATTTCAATAATTTAAGTTATAAAAGGTAGTGGTGAGCTTTATACAAATATACCTATAATCACTTTAGCATAAAATACCTGATTGTAATTTATTTATCACAAAGTATAATTACTTTCTAAAGTATTAAACATACTATATGTTATACGAAAATAAATTAAAAAGGTTTAACATTAAACCCATTTTATTTTTTCGGAAAGGGGAATTTTGCGGGTACCCTTTGGATGTTCGTCGGCATAGCCCAGGTATACAACGCCCATAACTTCGTCTTCATCCCGCAGGTTTAAAAACGATTTCATTTGGGGTTTTAGTATCATACCGCCTGTGCTCCAAAACGAGGCAATGTTTAGAGCGGTAGCCCCCGACAATATATTTTGAATAGCAGCAGCAGTAGCGGCGGCCTCTTCAAAAGCGGGTATTTTAGGCAGATCGCCTCGCTGCATAATAGCTATAATAACATGCGATACTTTATCGCCCTGGGTATAAAAGTTATTGTATGATGCTTCAATAAAACTATCAGCAGGGGTATATTGCCTATACATCTCTGCATGGGCCTGGCAAAACTTTGTTGGTTCGTTATAAACTACAAACCGCCAGGGTTCGGTATAGCCATGCGTGGGGGCCCAATCGGCCAGTTCCAAAAGCTGTATTACCTGCTCATCAGGTACCTTATCACCATTCATCATAAACGGCTTAATGGTACGGCGGTTTTTAATCACTTCGGCAATTGCAGAAAATTTACTATCCATATCTTACTTCAAAATCTCTGTTAGCTTACTTTTAAAAACGGCCGGCACAATACCTCCCTGGCCTTTAACACTGAAACGAATGGTATGATCCTTATCGGCAATAACATAACCTGTAGTGAGGCCATCTGCCCAATAGCCTTCATAAATTTTATTGTAGTTTAAAAGCAGATAGGCATAAGGTAAAAGAGATCTTAAAGATTGTATCCGTTCAGGCGATTCATCACCATGGGCCACGGCAACCCATATTATTTTATTTGGATCGTAAACCTGCTTTACAAATTTGCCCAGATCATCTATATCGGTCATACATTGCTGGCAATCAGGGCTAATAAACATCAATAAAATAACTTTATTATCAAATTTATCAGGGCTTATTTGTGCTGCTAATGGCTCAACACTTAGTTTATTTCCCTCCTGCAACATGGTGCTGTTAATGGCCATTTGTTTTTTAACCATTTCATATAGCTGCAGGTTACGCTGGCCGTCCTTCTTTTTTAAAAGATATTCAGCAAGCGGAAAACCATGAGAGTCCTGGGTAACAAGGCCATATTCGGCTGAAAGAAGTAACTTTTTGTACTGATAAAATTGCAGTTTGTTACCTTTTTCGTCTACGGCCAGTTTATTAGTATCTAAACCCATAGTTCCGTTCTGGCTCATCTTTACCCTACCCTGAACAGTTGGATTTTGCCCAAAGGCCTTCACACCGGTGATACATAGTAAACAAACAATAACATATCGTATCATAGGGATTAATAAATAGGCGGAAACTTGGTTGGGTTGCTTTCGCTCATCATACCATAAACCATCTCAATGATATCATCTGTTGATGGCTTGGTAAAATAGTCGCCATCACTGCCATAAGGCGGACGATGATCTTTAGCTGATAAAGTACGTGGGGCGCAATCTAAAGCGTAATAACCCTTTTGCCCTTCTATGATCTTTTGAAGGATGTATGCTGACGCTGCACCCGGCAGGTCTTCATCAACCACCAGTAGTTTATTGGTTTTTTGCAGAGATGCCCCGCAAATATTTTCAGTATCAAAAGGGAACAGCGTTTGCGGATCGATCACCTCGGCATGGATGCCTGATTTTTCAAGTTCATGCGCGGCTTCCATTACCAAACGCAATGTTGAGCCGTAAGATACAATAGTAATATCAGTACCTGATTTTAACACCTCGGCTTTGCCTAAAGGCACGGTAAACTCGCCCACATTTGCAGGTAGCTTTTCTTTTAAACGGTAACCATTTAAGCATTCCACCACCAATGCCGGTTCATCACCCCTCAATAAGGTATTATACATTCCGGCGGCTTGCGTCATATCGCGCGGAACGCATATATGCAAGCCTCGCATGGTTCCTAATATCATGCTCATTGGCGAGCCTGAATGCCATATACCTTCCAAACGGTGGCCACGGGTGCGTATAATAACAGGCGCCTTTTGCCCGCCAAAGGTACGGTAGCTAAGGCTGGCCAGATCATCGCTTATAACCGTTAAGCCATAAAGCAGGTAATCCATGTATTGTATTTCGGCAATGGGTTTTAAGCCACGCATAGCCATGCCCATGCCCTGCCCTATAATTGCCGCTTCGCGTATACCAGTATCAGTTACCCTCAAATCGCCAAACTTGTTCTGCAAGCCCGAAAATCCCTGGTTAACATCACCAATGGCTCCTACATCTTCGCCAAAGGCAACAATAGCTTTATCGCGTTCAAAATTAGCTTCAAAACAGGCGTTCAGCACTTCGCGGCCATCAACAAGCGGTGCATCGGCAGCATAATCAGCAGGCACTACAGGTACTTTTAATGGCGATGAAGGCGTACCGGTAAACAAGCGCGAATTATACATATCGCGCGCAGCTTCACTATGGGTATTTAACCAATGGGCCAACTTTTGTCTTTCGCTATTATTTTCATTAACAGTTAAACGCAAAGCTTTACGTATTGCAGTAAAAATTTCCCTGCGGCCCGGATCAACGCATAAACGCAATATTTCCGTTTCGGCTAAAATATCATCTTTAGCTGCCGACTGTTGTGCCAGTTCTTCAATTAAACTTACGGCTTCATCCAATTCGGCTATAATAACGCTGCTATATTCTTCCCAGGCTTCGCGCTGACATTTACGCACATATTTTTTGGCATCCTCTTCAAGCTTATCCAAATCATCTTCGGTAGTAATGGCCGATTCTAACATCCATTTGCGCATTTGCACCAGGCAATCATATTCCAACTCCCATTCCAGGCGTTCCTTATTTTTATACCGCTCGTGCGACCCGGACGACGAATGGCCCTGCGGCTGCGTCATTTCAACAACATGTATCAATACCGGCACATGTTCATGACGGCATATACCAATTGCCCGTTTGTAGGTTTCGCAAAGCCCAACATAATCCCAGCCGCGCACCTTAAATATTTCATATCCATTAGTACCTTCCTCACGCTGAAATCCTTTTAAAACCTCAGATATATCCTCTTTGGTAGTTTGCAAGTTGGCAGGTACCGAAATAGCATAAGCATCATCCCAAATTGAAAGCGCCATAGGTACCTGTAATACACCCGCGGCATTAAAAGTTTCTAAAAAAACCCCTTCGGATGTGGCACCATTACCAATACTCCCAAAAGCAACCTCGTTGCCATTAACAGAGAAATTGGTCATATCGTGCAGTTCAGGGTTATCACGGTATAATTTTGAGGAATACGCCAAGCCCAGCAAACGTGGTATCTGCCCGCCGGTAGTTGAAATATCTGAAGATGAGTTTTTGCTTTCGGCCTGGTTTATCCAACTGCCATCAGGATTTACAAAGCGGGTTGCATAATGGCAATTCATTTGCCTGCCTGCTGATGCAGGGTCCTTTTCAACATCAGGCGTAGCATACAACTGGGCAAAAAGTTCTTTAATATTGCTCATGCCCGTAGCAAACATAAAAGTCTGGTCGCGGTAATAACCTGAGCGCCAGTCGCCCTTTTTAAAGGCTTTGGCCATAGCTATCTGGGCAACTTCTTTACCATCGCCAAAAATGCCAAATTTGGCCTTACCCGTAAGCACTTCCCTACGGCCAAGCAAACTGGCCTGCCTGCTCTCATAAGCTATACGGTAATCGTTAATAACTATATTTTTGAAATCGTCAAAACTGAGCTCAGCAACATCAAAATTACCAGTACCTTGAATTTCAGTTTCGGGCATAATTAAAAATGGTTTAAGTTGTAAAATTAAAAAAATCTGTGTTGTAATTGCATAGTCCTAAAAAAACATTCAATATATGATGGCACAGCAAACCTTCAATAAGCAAACAACGTATAAGCTACTATTTACTAAATATTTTAAATATATAGCGCGATATAATTTATTTTACATTAAACCTTATATATTTGTATTAATCAAACCATTGTTATGAAAAAATTAATGTTAATATGTGCTGTAGTTTTAGGCTTTGCGTTTACAGCATCGGCACAAACAAGCTCACAACCAGAATTTAAATTTAACGAAGAAACCCACGACTTTGGTAAAATACCGCAAGGCAAACCGGTTACTACCGAATTTGTATACACTAACATTGGCGATGAACCGCTTATTTTAACCAATGTACAACCAACCTGTGGCTGTACCATTGCCGATTATACAAAAACCCCGGTAAAAAAGGGTGACAAAGGTGTTATTAAAATAACTTATAATGCCGCGGTAGTAGCACCGTTTGGCAAATCAATTGTTGTTACTTCAAACGCAAAAACACCACAAAAATATTTAACAATAAAAGGCGAAGTTGTAGCAGCGGCAGCGCCAAGTACCAGATAGAGTTTTAAGCTTTAAACCCTTAACTCTCTATACCGGAGAGGAAGGGTCATAAACATAACAGCAAAGGCCCGAAATTTCGGGCCTTTGCTGTTTATAGATATTTACCAATTAACAAATACCATTTTTTTATAATTTTGCACCATGCCAAGTATATCCAAAAAGGGGCAGCGAATGCCCGCTTCTCCTATCCGTAAATTAACTCCTTTTGCCGATAAAGCTAAGCTTGACGGCAAGACTGTTTATCACCTCAACATCGGTCAGCCTGATATTGAAACCCCCGTGGGTATGATAAACGCCATTAAGAATATTGATTTTAAGGTTTGGGCATATACAGCATCAGAAGGCACATTATCTTACCGCAAACAGTTAGCTAAGTATTATAATAAGGTAGGATATAACATTACTACTGATGATATTATTGTTACCGAAGGTGGATCAGAGGCCATATCAATAACTTTTATGACCTGCCTTGATGCCGGTGATGAAGTTATTGTACCGGAACCATATTATGCTAACTATAATGGGTTTGCCAGTCAGAACGACGTTATTGTAAGGCCCATTATGTCGTACATCGAAAATGGATTTGCCTTACCCCCTATAAGCGAGTTTGAAAAAAACATAACCGACCGTACGCGAGCTATATTCATTTGCAGCCCTAATAACCCTACAGGTTACCTGTACTCGCGCGAAGAGTTGGAAGCCCTGAAAGCCCTGGTTTTAAAGCACGACCTGTACCTGTTTGCTGATGAAGCTTATCGCGAGTTTTGCTATGGCGACCAGCCTTTTGTATCGCCAATGCATTTGGATGGGTTAGAAGAGAATGTAATTATAATTGATACTGTTAGCAAACGCTACAGCGCCTGTGGTGCACGCTTGGGCTGCATCATTACCAAGAACCGCAAGTTTTGGCAAACAGCTATAAAATTTGCCCAGGCAAGGCTTGCACCCGGCATGGTTGAACAAATTGCAGGTGAAGCCGCTATTGACACCCCCGACGAATACTTTGAACATGTAAAAGCTGAATATACTGCCCGCAGAAATACTATAGTTACTGCGCTTAACAATATGGAAGGCGTGTACTGCCCTAACCCGGGCGGCGCGTTTTATGTAATGGCCCAACTGCCTATTGATGATTCGGATAAGTTTTGCCGTTGGATGCTGGAAGAATTTAGCTATAAAAACCAAACAGTAATGATGGCACCGGCCACCGGCTTTTACAGTACACCAAGCGCGGGTAAAAATCAGGTGCGGTTAGCTTATGTGTTGAATAATGCTGACCTTGAAAAAGCTATGGTTTGTTTAGCAGAGGCATTGAAGGTTTACCCGGGACGTGTTGAGAGTGAAAGCAAAAAGCCTACGGCCGAAAGCATATTGTAATTTGATAAAAACATTATCAGCCAAAAATCGTATTTTTGTAAGCTTTGGCTCTATTCTTTCGCTTTGAGCTCTAATAAAAGGGGTCGACCGGAATTGACAGGATGGAGATAAGTAGGTAAGCATGCAGCGCGTTGGGTGAATTAGCGCTTTAATCTGAACGCTCAAAACTACAAATGGCGAAAATAACTACGCCTTAGCTGCCTAATTTAGAATTAGCATAGCTTTTGTCCCGCCGGTTCTCTGTTTTGTTGGGCCGGCAATAGGGGCATCGAAAAACGAAACTAGTTTGCTTTAAGGTGTGTGAAGCAGACGAAACAAAGCACCTAAGGAAGACGGTACAGGTAAGCGGCTGACCTTCCCCTTCCCTACAATTAAACAGCAGCTAAGCATGTAGAAAGCTTACCTTATACCATGTTTGGACGAGGGTTCGAATCCCTCCGACTCCACATAACTAACTGACAATCAGTGAGTTATATTATTAAAGGGGGTACTAATAAACGGTATCCCTTTTTATTTATCTCAAAATTTGTGAAACATATGTAAAACAAAGTCCATTTTTGCTTTAAAAATCTTAAGCCGTGTGGTCAACCTTTTTTTGCTTAACACCGAAAATCACAACCGCGAAAAAACCTATTATAAGTGCAGCAACAACAATAAGCTTTGTGACAGCGTGATTTGTTCTGGCACTTTCGCAGTCGGTGAACATTTGTTCTTGACGTTTGATATCGCCTTGGGGATTAAACCCTAACTGAGTTATACAAGGGGAGTTAACAAAACGCTCTGTATTTACTTTATTGTAATCAAATGATGTGTTTTCAGACTGCATTTCCCTTGAAGCTGGCGACTGCTCAAATTGCTTTAAAATATCACCCACTGTATCTCTCTGTATACGCTGCTCATAATCAGGCACTTTGATGTTACCATAAGGGTTTTCATATATTACT
>JAICMD010000180.1 GCA_025929405.1 Mucilaginibacter sp.
AAAACCTAAATTTTTAAAAATAATATATATGTTTTTATTATATTTGTCAAATAATACTTACCTACAATATTTATAGTAGTTTTTTGAAATAGACTTAAATGAATAAAATATAATAAGGTATTCGTGTTTTGATCTTTTGATCAAAAAAGCAACATCTTAAAAAATCTATTTTCACCGAGGTTTATTACTATGGGATTTTGTAACGTTGATAAAATAAAAGAAGGAGCAGAACTTGCTGGATTATTTGGAGCTGCTTCCGCAGTTTCAGCCGCAGTTGTCAATTGGCTTGGCCGTTCAATTACAAATGTAGGCTTTCTGCAAAGTCTTGGATATGGCGCTGTTACAGGTGTTGTGGGTGGTTTTACCGCTATGGCACTGGAAGAGTTTGCTGGGATAAATAACATTTTTATACAATTAGGTGCCGGAGCAGTAGTTGGCGGCATTGCCGGTCATGGTGTTGGCGGCGCATTAATTGGCGGTGCTATTGGTGCGGGCAGCGGTTATGTAATAGGTAACGAAACCCGTAAACATAAAGAAAAGAAACGCCGTGAGGCTTATCGCGCAGCTTATTACCATAAGCATGGGCATTACCCTAATGCTTATGTTTACCGTAAACCATAAAGCATAATTGAACAGAAAACCCAGGTTATACTTTGCTGTATGGCCTGGCTTTCTTAACCTAAATTTATTGTAATAATTAAATAAAATAATTATTATTAAACCTTGCCTTTGTTAAATTTAATATTTATATTTGGTTGCATCAATCGAAAAAGAGTTAGCGTTACATCCTATTTTAGCATACCCACGTCTGTTTATAATTAAAATGCTTTTTCGACGTTATACTCACAACTATGTTAAAGCGAATTTTAATTCTCGACGACAATCAGGATATTTTAGAGATTGTACATGAAACACTCACGTATGAGCAGTTTGATGTAAAAAGCACTGCTGATGGATCAAAGGTAATGCCATTGATAGAAGATTTTGATCCTGACCTGGTTATTTTAGATTTCCGCGTAGCCGGAACAAATGGCGGCGAACTATGCAGACAAATTAAATCGCACCCTCAGTTTGGCAATATACCGGTAATAATTTTTTCGGCTTATAGCAACCCCCAAACAGATTTTTTTACTTACGGATGCGATGCCGTTATTAACAAACCGTTTGATTTAACCGAACTTGTTGAAACAGTAAATAATTTATTAAACAGTAAGACCTGTTAATTGTTATATAAATAATTCCGTCCCTCAAATTATCGCATTACCTGCTTGTTTAATAATGGGTAAATGATTAGTTTTAAAACAATTAAAGGAGGAATAATCAAATGTTCTTTATTAATTGAAAAAACATTATTTACTTTAATCTAACAACATTTACCCAATGAAAATTTTTGTAGCCCGGCTGCCTTATCAATTTAAGGAAGCTGACATTGCAGAATTATTTGCCTCTTATGGCGAAGTTAGTTCTGTTAACTTGATTATGGACCGCGAAACCGGTAAAAGCAAATGCTATGCTTTTGTTGAAATGCCCAATGACGAACAAGCTACCATAGCAATTAATGCTTTAAACGAAACACAAGTTTTAGACAAAGCCATTGCCGTGAGCCAGGCAAAAGAACGTGAACGCAGTCAAAGGCCATCAGGCGGCGGCGGTTTCCGGGGCGGAAACAACAGCGGCGGATACCGGGGAGGAAATAATAGCGGTGGTAATTACCGCGATAGCGGCAACAGCGGTTACCGCAGCAGCGACCGCGACCACGGAAACTATAGGGATAAAGGTAATGGCGGCGGCAATTACCGCGACCGAGGAAACGGCGGCAGCTACCGGGATTACAAAGACAAGGGCCAATCAGAAGATTATTAAAATTGTATTGCACACAAATATTTTAAGCCGGTATTATTGTACCGGCTTTTTTGTTTAATTGGTTTTAAATATATTTATGGTTCAAATCATACATATATATGAAACCGAAACTCTTATTACTTGCCCTGTTAGCGTTTATTGCTGCAACAACCGCTGAGGCCCAAAACTATATCTGGAAAACAACAACATCAGGCGGCTATACCTATAAATATGTAACCGGCGACCCTACCCACTCACGTTTTTATACGTTAAAAAATGGTTTAACCGTAATATTAAGCCCTACGCCAAAACAACCCCGCATACAGGCTTATGTAGCGGTTAAAGCCGGCAGTAAAACAGACCCTGCCAACCATACCGGCCTGGCGCATTACCTAGAACACATGATGTTTAAGGGCACTGATAAATATGGCACGCTTAACTGGGCAAAAGAAAAACCCCTGCTTGATAAAATTGATGCCCTGTATGAGCAATACAACTCAACTACTGACGAAGCAAAGCGTAAAGAAATTTATAAGGAGATTGATAAAACATCAGGCGAAGCATCAAAATATGCCATTGCTAATGAGTATGATAAAATGATGGCCTCAATGGGTGGACAAAAAACCAATGCCTTTACCTCGTTTGAGCAAACTGTATATACCGATGATATTCCATCATCAGCCGTTGATAAATATTTAACGCTACAGGCCGAACGGTTCCGCAAACCGGTATTGCGTATATTCCATACCGAGCTGGAAGCTGTTTATGAAGAAAAGAACCGTACCCTTGACGACGATAACCGCAAGGTTATTGAATCATTATTCGCAGCTATTTTTCCTAACAATAATTATGGCAAGCAAACTACCATTGGTACAATCCATGATTTAAAAAACCCATCATTAAACGCTATACGCAAGTATTATTATACCTACTATGTGCCTAACAATATGGGTATCATCCTATCGGGCGATTTTAATCCTGATGTGATGATAAAAAAAGTGGCCCTGCATTTTAATTACATGCAAAGCAAGCCTATACCGCCTTATAAATTTGCCCCCGAGAAACCTATAACCACTCCTATTAAGCGCGATGTTTATGGCCCTAACCCCGAAAACGTGACTATGGCCTTCCGCTTCCCCGGTGCTAATACGCGCGATGCACGCATGTTAAACTTAATTGGCGCAATGTTAACCAATGGCACGGCCGGGTTGTTTGATCTTGACCTGGTACAACGCCAAAAACTGTTGAGCGCCGTTGCGCAATCATATACATTAAAGGATTATAGCGTATTGCTGCTTCAGGGTAATCCTATTAAGGGCCAATCATTAGATGATGTTAAAAACCTAATGCTTGCCGAAATTGCCAAATTAAGAAGCGGTAATTTTTCTGACGACCTGGTAAAATCCATCATTAATAACCTGAAAAAATCAATTATCGAAAACAATGAAAGCTACCTTTCAAGAGCTAACAACCTGATGGATGCATTTACATCGGGCATTGACTGGCAAAAGGAAGTAGCCACTGTTGATGAGCTTTCAAAGATCACCAAAGCACAGATAGTTGATTTTGCAGTTAAACATTTTAATGATAATGATTACGTTGTGGTTTACAAACACCAGGGCGAGGATAAAAATATTGTTAAAGTTGAAAAACCACCTATTACCCCGGTACAGGTAAACAGCACCGCACAATCGCCGTTTTTAAAGCAGGTAAATGCCTTGCCTGCTAACGTTATAAAACCGGTTTGGGTTGATTATAACAAAGATATTCAGCGCGCCCAGGCCGGCCCATGCGAGTTGCTGGCCGTACAAAACAAGGATAATAGTCTTTTTAGAATATATTATAGCTATGATATGGGTGCTTTAAATAGCAAACTATTACCGCTGGCCACAGAATATCTGCAGTATTTAGGCACCTCAACCAAAACCGCCGAAGATGTTAGCAAGGCATTTTACAAACTGGCATCAGAGTATGATATTACTGTTGGAAGTGAGCAAACATCAGTAAGCATTAACGGCCTGCAGGAAAACTTTGATGCCACCATGAACCTCTATGAGGATTTGCTGGCAAACTGCAAGCCGGATGACGAAGCATTGGCGGGTTTAAAAGCGCGTATTAAACGAGCAAGAGAAAATGCTAAAATTAACAAATCGGCAATAATGCAGCGCCTGGTAAGTTATGCACAGTACGGGCCCGAAAACCCCGGCAATTATGTACTTACTAATGCCGAGCTTGATGCCGTAACACCACAGGACCTGATAAATGTGTTGCACCAGTTAAACAGCTACAAACATATTGTACTTTATTACGGGCCAAAAACCGTGCAGCAGGCTGCTGCCGATATTGCAAGGCTGCATAAAACCCCGGCTACGTTTATTAGCTATCCGCCGCAAAAAAGCTTTGTTAAAATAGTCCCCACAGCAAATAAGGTATTATTTGCTAACTATGATATGGTACAGGCCGAAATATACTGGGTACGCGCACAGGATGAATATAACCCTGCAGCTAAGCCTAAAATTGACCTGTTTAACAGTTATTTTGGCGATGGCATGAGTGCAGTTGTTTTCCAAACTATCCGCGAATCAAAAGCGCTGGCCTACTCAACTGCAGCCTTATATTCTGAGCCTGCAAAAAAGGATGATCGTGATCTGTTCTGGGCGTATGTAGGCACACAAGCCGATAAGCTGAATGAAGCTATCGGCAGTATGAATGACTTATTAAATAATCTGCCCGAATCAGAAAAAAATATCATCACCGCAAAAGATAATATCCGTAAATCCTTAGAAACCCAACGTATAATTGAGGACGGTATATTATTATCATACATTAAGGCAAAACGTAAGGGGCTTGATTATGACGACAGGAAAAACACTTTTGATAGTTTGGATAAATTAGGTTTTGCAGATGTAAAAGCCTTTCATGATGCCGAATTAAAAAATAAACCTTTTGTTTATTGCATAGTAGCATCTGATAAAAAGGTAAGCGACGAGGACCTTAAAAAATATGGCGAACTGGTTAAACCCGATTTGAAACAATTGTTTGGGTATTAACACAAACGCAGTTTATAATTTTTAAAGGGATGGCTACGCAGATAGTCATCCCTTTAATTTTATTAACCGCTGCCGCAAGTAGCTAAATAAATACACGCCGCTCGCCCATAAAATCAGCTTAAAATTGTTGTCGCAAACGGCAAACCACAAGCGGGACGCTTGCGGCAGCGGAGTTTGGGGAGCGGCATAAACCCGATTAAAACAATTATTGGGGTATTAATAAAATTGTACTACACTGTAGGAATAATATTTACTAAAGCAATATTTGGTATAGTAATTGATATCAGATTGTTTTAAACATATTTTTTAGCAATTACAATATTAAAGAGATGCAACGGATATTAGTGGTAGACGACGATAGGGATATTTTAGACGTTTTGGAATTAATACTTACAGATAAAGGCTACGAAGTTGATACATTAACCGACGGGCACCTGCTTTTTGATAAAATTAAACAAAAACGCCCCAACTTGATATTGCTTGATGTTATGTTAGGCGGTATGGATGGACGTGAGCTTTGTAAGGAAATTAAACTTTCGCCTGCAACCAAAAACATACCTGTTATTCTGATTTCGGCAAGCCATACTGCCCAGCAATGTAATGATGTAGAACATCCTAATGACTTTATACCCAAGCCTTTTGAAATAACCCAGTTATTAAATAGCGTACAAAGGCAGTTGGTGGCTTAATTATATTTTCCATTGCGGTAACCATGCATATATTCCCGGTAATAGGCTTCAATCCTATCAGTATATTTAAATACGTACTCCAGTACATCCTGCTGCCATTGGCTGTTTTGCCCAAAGGCCATTAGCACATCAGCAATTGCCGAACCTTGCCTGCCGCTGCTGCGTAACTGGCACGATGCAGTTAACATACCCATATCATCAATCACCTGGTATATATCACGATACTGATCTTTTATCAGCATAAAGTTGATATTATCTTCGGTAGGCTGCATTTGCTGCAATACGTACGATTCATCTCTAAATAATATCGTATCCAGCAATGCCGGCAATACATTTTGCATACGTTGCTGCACACAAATAATACGCTCGGCATCTGATTTCCACTCAGGTTGAGGGTTCTTTAAAAACGGGCCTAATGTTGCCGAGTGCGACTGCTTCATATCCAACAGCAAATAGGTGTTTTTAGTGTTTAAACTTTTTAACAAAAACAGGTATCTTTTTACACCAATGCTGCCCGTACCGGCTAACCGGAAAACGGCATCAATAACTTCGTAATTATACGGCCCTGCGCTGCTATTGGCTATCCAGTCCTGTATGTGGCGGCCCAGTTCATTACGTAAAGATTTATCCAGCTTAAAGTGTTTCTCATGTTTATCAGACAGTACCAGCTTCTTCTTTTTTAACAGTGTTCTTTTATGCAGCAGTTGCTTTTGTTTACGATGCGCTACGGAAGTTAAAAAATCGCATACAATACCCTTAGCTGTGCGCGGCTCAATACTTATAGCCTTCCCCTTAGCTAATGTAGCCGAATAACTTTTTAAAAAAAGCTGTGCCATCTTATACGCTTTTTCATCGCCTATCTCCAAACTTTTAAAGGCAATAAATATGCTTCCCAGCAAACGTACCAGTTCCCA
The DNA here is from genome assembly GCA_025929405.1 of Mucilaginibacter sp. Lineage (GTDB taxonomy): Bacteria > Bacteroidota > Bacteroidia > Sphingobacteriales > Sphingobacteriaceae > Mucilaginibacter. The sequence goes on from JAICMD010000180.1 coordinate 6,496, forward strand.
TGTTGTCGGTGCCAGTACGCCTTCGTCAAAATCATTCACGTCAAAATAAACCAGCCCGTTATCACCTTTGTAGCTCCCAAAATTTTCAAGATGCAGGTCGCCGCATATCCAGGTTAATGGCGATGGGGGCAGATCATCAGCAGCAGCGGCCAGGTCCTCATAAAATAAATGGCAGGTACCCCGGTAAAACCTGAATATATTTTCGGCCATTGCCTGGTACTTTAACTTTACCATATCCGGTAAAAAATCCTTGTTGTAGGCGGTTAGTCGTTGGTATAGGTTATCCATTATCAGGGTATTTGCTATAACAACGGTGCTGATAATTAAAAGTTTTATAACCTTTAGTCTATATTCCCTCCCGTTGGGAGGGAATCGCACATGCCCATGCACTTTTAATTTTCTTCAACGCCTAAAGTTTTCCACATGCATAACATCTTTCCATACTCAGGCGTTAACATGTTGATTTTCCACATTTGTTAATTACTAATGTGAGTTGCATCTTTGAGCATTACCTAATTTAGCATATTATCTGTACGCGTTTTATGATAAAAATCAAATACATCATCCTCCCTGT
>JAICMD010000009.1 GCA_025929405.1 Mucilaginibacter sp.
GCAATGCCGCCAATCCAATCCATGGTTTGTTTCATCCATACTTCCATTTGCTCGGGCGATGCAACCTTGCTGCCATCCATGTGTCTGAAAATTAAAATAAACTCTTTCATTGCTTTTAAATTAGTTGTTGTATGTGTTAATTACATACATAACAAGCGGAGTAGTTGAAATTGGACAAACATATTATCAAATTCAATTTATTAACTAATTTAACGTTTTATTTTATCCAACCATGAAACCAACCAACAGACGAAAATTTATTGCAACATCAGCCGCATTGGCTGCAGGCACAGCAGCATCAGCGCTTCCGTTAAAAACAGAGCCTAATAAATACCCGGTAATCCATCACGTATTTTTTTGGCTTAAAAACCCAAATTCAAAGGCCGACAGAGATAAACTGGTTGCCGGTGTAAAAACATTAGCCAAGATTAAATTAGTGCGCGAACTTAGAGTAGGAGTGGTTGCCGCTACCGAAAAGCGTGATGTGGTTGATAATAGCTGGGCGGTATCTGAATTGATGTTTTTTGATAACGTTCATGATCAGGCTGCTTATCAGAACGATCCCATACATCTTAAATTTGTTGAAACTTGCAGCCCATTGTGGGAGAAAGTAGTGGTATATGATGCTATTGATGTATAATACAATTTATCTATCCCTATTGATAATTTAATTATTTAGGTAAAAAATATTTTTGAGTAATATTAAAACTAAAATGGTTTTGGGTAGCGTAATCTTCCGTATTTAATAAGCAGTTGTTTACTTTAGTTACAATTTCTTCTAATGAGAAAGGCTTGGCGATAAAAACATCAGCCCCGTAATTGCCTAATGATTGTAATACCCGCTGATGGCCCGATACCATAATAACGGGTATATGCCCCGTTGCCGGATTGTTTTTAATTTGGTGACAAAGCTCGCCGCCGTTAATGCCTGATAAAATATAATCAACTATAACCAGGTTGGGTTTTATGGCTTGTATGGTTGTGTAGATGTCATCAGTATCAGTCATGCATTCTACCTCGTGTCCTTCATCCTCAAGGGCAACTTTCATCATCTCCAATATATCTTCATTATCGTCAAGGATCAGGATCTTTTTAGCCATAAGTTTTACAAATTGGTGATATTGATAACAAACGCGGCCGTATATTTGTTTAGTATTATAAAGTGAAATATCACTAAAAAGATACACATTTAAATCTGCAGATAATTATGCATCAGCAACCCGAAATATTGAGTTTAAACGATATAAAAAAGTTGGTTGATACTTTTTATGAACGCATACGCGAGGATAAACTGTTAGGCCCTGTTTTTAACGAACGTATACAGGACAGGTGGCCCGTGCATCTTGAAAAGATGTATAAATTCTGGCAAACGGTACTGTTACAGGAGCATACATATTTTGGCAGCCCTTTTCCACCGCATGCACAATTGCCGGTTGGTCATGCGCACTTTGCGGCATGGCTAAAATTGTTTAATACTACGGTTGACGAATTATTTACCGGCGAAAAAGCAGAAGAGGCCAAGTGGCGCGCTGCTAAAATGGCCGAAATGTTTGCGGCCAAGATTGATTACGCAAAGAAGAATCCGTTTAATATTCAATAAATTTATTGTCAGATGTTAAGAAATAAAAAGGGCAGGCCATAAGGCCCGCCCTTTTTTCAAAAATCAATTTTCTAATTAGTTTTCGCCTGGATTATCGCCGGGCACGCCTACTATTTCGTAAACCTTATTGCCGTTGCTGTCGCGGGTTTCCTGATAGTAATAATCATCAGGGCTTACTATATATTTTTCGCCATCAATTTTTATTTTGCGGGTATCAGCAGGTAAGCTGTTAACAACATCACCAATTTGCGGGCCTTGATTTACAGAGGCTCCGGGTTGGTTATAATATTCAGCCGGAGCGCCGTTATCGCCATTATAGTCGTTTAAATTCGGCTCGTCAGTTTCTAACTGGCCGTCTTTACCGGCAACCTGGTACACTACGCTGCCATCATCGCGGGTAATTGGCTCATAATACACGCCATTTAACTCGTAATATTGCACACCATTTATAACAATTGATTGTGCGCCTGAAGGTAATGTATTAACCGCCGCACCAATAGGAGGCTCAACTACGGTATATTGGTTATTATCGTACTGATAAAAGTAGCCATCGCTATAGTAAAATTGCAAACCTCCCCAAAGAAACGGATAGTAGCCATAAGGTAAATAACCTAAAGTAAAGCCTAAACGTGGATAGTAATAGCTGCGGTAAAAGCCGCGATTATAAAAGTAACCACCACGCCTTGACCACGGGCTATAACTATAGCCACGGCCATAGTTGCCTATGCCACCACGGTAGTAATTGCGTCCGTAAAATCTGGGGGCTACACGGCTGGTTACACCATAACGGCCATTAAATGCACCGCGATAACCATTTACGCCAACACGGCCGGTAACTGCACCACGGTTGCCATACACACCTGTTCTGTTACTAAAGGCCCTGGTATTACCTTGTAAACCTTGTACCCGGCCACCACCAAAGGATTGACGGCCTACGCCCGGACTTATATTGTTATAGGAGCGACCGCCACCAAAAGATTGTCGGCTGCCGCCACCAATATTACCGCCAAATGACTGACGGCCACCGGCTGAGCTTCCACCACCGAAAGAACGGCCGCCGCCACCAGAAAATCCACCGCCCGAACGGCCACCACCGCCAGAAAATCCACCGCCTGAACGGCCACCACCACCGCCGCCAAATGAACCACGGTGCTGCGCGTTAGCAGGTATAGCTAAAAACAAACAAAGTAGTCCGCTCAAGCCTGTTAATGTTAATTTTTTGATTATCCTTCTCATCTTCTTTTAAATATTTTCTCAGCTTTTATTGCTGTTATTGTAATAGACTAAAAAAACAGAAACGGTTTAATCTATCTCATAAAATCAATCAAAAAATGCTCCAAGATTACGCTTTTTTGACAATAGGGTAATTTAATATCTATTTAGTTAATTTGGTCTATTGAAAATAAAACAGAGCGAGAGTAAGAAGATACTAAACAGCAAAAAACTTTAACCCCATTATGCCTGCCATAATCAAGGTTATAAAAAGCAGTTCGGGCATGGATATGGATTCATGGAAGAACAAAACACCGCAGATTTTTAGCGTAATAATGCTTGCGCCCGTCCAGGCGGCAAAGGCCATACCGGTAGGTATTTGTTTGATAGCCATAGAGAAGAACCAGGCATTGGCCAGCCCAAAAAGCAGGTAACCTGATATAGGTGTTAAAATAAGCAGACCCTTTAAGGTATAAAAGTTGTTCCACGCCAGCAATTTAAAATCGCTTAGTTTAAAAAACTTAACGCAATAGGTCCATGCGGCTTCAAACAGTGCTGCAATGATGATATATATCCAGGCCAAAATGTAATTAAATACAGTGCAATGTAGTGTACAAGTATTATCCTTATGTTTATGAGAGGTTAATTTATAATACCTGTTTACGCTACCCAATTGTTAGATGCTATTAAATCTCACCTGATGTTTTGAGGCAGGTAATTTTTAAGTAATATAATTAATTTTTTGATATAAATGTACCACTGTCCGCGTCCGCGCGAGCGCGGACACCGTGGTACAGGTGTGGTACAGTTTGTCAGTGAATTGATTAATGTATTATTCTTTAGGTCAGTTACTTATAACTTAAAAAATCAAGTTTTGCATTTTTTAAAGCGCGGACACTGGTGGTACAGGCGTGGTACAGTTTGTCAGTAAATTGATCGGTGTATTATGCTTTAGGTCAATTACTTATAACTTAAAAACTCAAGTTTTGCATTTTTTAAAGCGCGGACACTGGTGGTACAAGTTTTTTGGCCTATCCTAAAAAGTTTACACTCACTGCCCATTCGGTGCCCAACACTTGAATGTATTTTAGATAACATCTACGCATAATTTGGCGCAACAAAAAGCAAACTCCGGATAGCGGTTATAGACTATCTGTTATACATTAATTTATTGGGGTTGTTGCCTAAGTTTCATTAATAAAAATTAGTCCGTCGTAATAAGAATGTAACGGATCTTTAATGTAAAGATTATTTTCAGTCCCGGGCATTACACTACCCCCGGCACACCTTTGCGTTAATAGTTATTAAATAAAGCTTTTGCAGGGATATCGGTTTTTACAATGACGAAGCGACATTAAGCGAAACATAGTACCCGTTGAAATGTTACTGCATTGATAAATAGAATTTGACCGCCGCGTAATGAAACAGCAGGTAAAAAATTTCCTTTCTTATGTTAATAAGGCATTGCTGCTTCCATCGCTTAAAAACCAGAATATTACGGGCAGCAAATTCATCAGGACAGCTATTACCGGCGCAAAAGATAACACCTGCAATTTGTTAAGGTCAACCGTTGATAAGGTCAAGATCGATATCAAGGGTCAACATAATATTATCGAATGCAATGATGCTTACCTGTTTGAGAGTAATATTTCCATCACAGGCACAAATAATAAGCTCGAGATACACCCCGGCGTAAAACTGCGGGGAGCCAGGGTTATTATACGGGGCGACAATTGTGTTATTAAAATTGGCAGCCATACCACTTTTGAAGGAATAAGAATGGTTAACGTGGGCAAGGATAATGATATTACTATCGGTTCAGATTGCCTGTTTTCGGATAACATTGAGTTATGGGCCAGCGATACACATTCCATATTGAATGAACACGGCGAATTTATCAATCCGGAACGGCCGGTGCGGATAGGAAACAAAGTTTGGGTAGGGGCAAAAGTCACGATTTTGAAAGGAGTTACCATCAGCGATGGCAGCATTATCGGGATGGGATCGGTGGTTACCAAAGATGTTCCCGCTAATGTTGTGAGTGCCGGCTATCCCAATAAAACCATCAAAGAAAACGTTTCCTGGAAAAACGAATACAGCAAATAACAACCTTACTACTTATCCCAGATGCCCGTTGCTTTTTTGTTGATGATCAGGTTAACCTGGTAAGTTAAAAACACGTTGATAATAATTACCAGGAAAATATTCGCTATCACCGTTCCGTACAGCCCGATGGTGTTAACCAGGTATAATGATAATGGAATATTGATAAGAGCGGTTACCATCACCATGATCAATTGAATTTTTAGCTTGCCGATCCCGTTTAGGGCGGTAGCAAATATGCCCTGCCAGTTTACCCCGATCATGAATACGGTCATCGATAAAGAAACAGAATTGGGTATCGTAACCGAACTGCCGATCCACCAGTTATAAAAAATGGGCGAAAAAAGGTAAAGCGCTACGGTAATACCCGAAATATACAACCAAAGCATCCGCATCTTGGCGATTGACTGTTTTATCCAGGCCATATCATTTTTGGCATAGGCATCGGTAAAAGCGCTCCAATAGGGCGTTAGCATGATGATGAAAACCACGTTGCTGAGCGAAAAATACTTGTAGGCGAGGTTAAAGGTCGTTACTTCTCGGGGGCCTAAAGTCCGGGTGATAATAATGTTGTCTGTTTGGAAAAGTACCAGCGCGCCTATCTGGATAAGAAAGAACGCACCACCTACATTAAACAGGCTTTTGGCGCTTGTAAAATCAATCGCGCTAAATCTTGGTGCATATCGTCTTAACTCGGTGGTAAAAACATAAATATTGGCAACCAAAAAAATAAATACCGGCGAGCCGCCTACCACAATCACCAGCAATAACAAACTACTTTTGGCAAAAATGGTTAACAGGAAAATAAGGATCAATGTTAATGCCTGACCAAGCAATAATATTAAAGCAGACTTAAAAGGCTGATGGGTGGCGATAAGTACACTGCTAACCGGCTGTAAAAAAAACTGGATGCAAAAAGCCCCTAATGTAATTACGATAATGGGCCAGATGTTATAATTAATGGCACCCTTTATATTAAGCAACTGGTTCCAGTTAAAGAACGACCCGGAAACGTACAGCAGCACGAAGGTGAACACCCCGATCATGAACAAGATAGCATAGGTTGTACTGATGTATTTTACGATATTTTCTGTTTCGTTAAGGGCGAGCGAATGGGCCATTTTGTTCCTTAACCCGTTGCTAAGCCCGATATCGAAATTGTTGATCCAGATAACCATAGAGCTGATGGTTAGCCATATCCCGTATTGGCCGGCATTTACATAATGAATGGTTAAAGGAATCAGCAAAAAGCTTATAACAATGCTGGCGCCTTTTATTAAAAAAGTATAAATGATATTCTTTTTTATAATCAGTGTCCGCTCGTGGCCAACCGTCCAAAAATTTCGGGCTTTATTTATAAGAGATGATATCACTATTATTGTTTATTTGTTTATTATGTAGCGAACCCGTTAGCTTAACTTTTTTGAAGTTATATACCGCTGGTTAATTCGGATAACCTGTCTTCGGTAACAGGCACTATTTGATCTTTATTTTCCTTCCGGTCAAGCTGTGTATTTTGTTTATAAAACGCGATCAGTTTGCGCACATTAACATCCATTGAGAAGTTCTCCTCAACAAAAGCCCTGGCATTTGACCTCATTTGCGAAACGTCGATTTGTCCTTTGCCCACTCGCGCTATTACATCAAGATACCGGTCTTTTTCTTTCACATCAATAACATACCCCGTCCGCTCCTTATCAATCATATTAGTAAGCCCGGGGGCATCATTAACTACAACCAATCCGTTATAATACATGGCCTCGAGCAGGGCAATGGACAGGCCCTCGAATAATGAGGGCATTAAATAAATATCGGCGCATATTAACAGTTCGGGTATGTCTTTCCGGTTGCCGGTAAAGACCACTTTTGAATCTACGCCAAGCGCTTTAGAAGATACTTTTTCTGCTTCCTCATCCTTCCCGGTACCCACATGCAGATAGGTTACTTTGAGGCCTTTCTCGCTCAATGGCTCAATCAGGTTTAAAATAAACTCATGGTTTTTAACGTTCGAACATCCGCCTATTGAAATGATGACAAAAGAGTCGGCGTCTATACCTAATTCCTGGCGTTTTTGCTGCCTGATCTCTTGTTTTCGTTCCTGGATTTCAGGTTTTAACTGGATCCAGTTATTGATAATAAAAGTTTTATTGCGAAATGTATCACGTTCGTTAGCCTCTACCGCAGTACCTATCGCGTGGTTTTTTACGCCTAAAATACTGGCGATTCGCCGGTGAAGTATTCTTTTGGCACGCAGCGGGCCTGTAAACTTCCAACAATTATGAAACGACCGGATGATATTGTTGTGACCGGTTAACTTAAGCGCGATAACGCGCCACAAGTACATATCTTCTGCATGGATATGAACAATGTCGAACTTATTTTTCTTGAAATAATTGTAAAAGTTTTTAAGCGTGGCAAGTTTACCATCAGTCCCTACAGAATCGACGATGTAGCCTTTTTCACGCATCGGCTGCTCAAATTGCCCCGTTTTTTTTTCGCAAGCCAACAGCGTTGTTTGGATGTTATTTTCGTGAAAAATATCCGATGCCTGGTACAGCATTATTTCTGCGCCCGAATACTCAATGCCATGTAAAATGTGTAAAGCTTTCATAGTTCTAACACATAAACTTAATATGCGGCAAAAAGTTTCGCTGGTGGCAATTTTTTGAAAACTATATGAGCCTCGCGCACCACTAAGCTTGGTGCGTTTACTGCCCGAGTTTGCAGGATGGGTGTTAATTGTTTTGGCTTTGATGCAATTGTAGTTTGCTGCCGAAAAAGCTTATCTTGGTATACATGAAAATTTTAAAAATATTTCTGGTTACTGTATTAATATTTATATCCTTAGCATCTTTTGCCCAGCAAACCACCATTTGGCTGGTGCGCCATGCCGAAAAGGCTACAGGCCAGGGCGATGACCCCGGATTAAGATTAAGCGAGATAGGAAAAGCAAGGGCTGCTGATCTGGCTAAACAGCTTCAAAATCAAAAAATAGCTGCGGTATTTGCAACACCCTATAAACGCACTACACAAACCGGCGAATCTGTGTTGAAACAATTTGGGTTGGCAACTGTGCAAAACTATGAAGTTGCTAATCTTATAGGTTTTGCCAAACAAATACTTAGCGATTACCCAGGCCGCGAGGTGTTAGTAATAGGCCATTCTAATACCATTATCCCCACGCTAAAGGCATTTGGCGCAACCAGCGCTACTGATATATTGGACGATGAAGATTACGACTTGATTTTTAAACTAACCGTTAATGCGGGTAAAATCACCGGTCTGGAAATAAAGCACTATGGCGCTTCGCATCATAGCAACAAGGCGGTGCCGGTGAATACGATGCATTGAAATGATTATACAATCAGTTTGTTGGTGACAACACAACAAAGGCACGGCAAATAACTAATTAATTGAATTTAAATTTTATGTATATGATTACAGCTTACCAAAGAATATAAGTGTACCAGCGTCCGCGTCTGCGCGAGCGCGGACACTGTGGTACGGTACGGTTTGTTAGTTAATTAATCAATGTATTGTATTTTAAACCAATGTTTTATGGTTAAAATAGTTCAAATTTCCCCTTTTTCAGCGCGGACACTCGTGGTACAAAAAGTTTTTTGCCCATCCTAAAAAGTTTACACTCGCTGCCCATTCAGTACCCACGGTAGCTGTCCGAGGTTATAAAACTTCGGACAGCGGTTTAAAATCAAACCCTAAATGCTTTTACGCGCTTGCTTTCAGCGCTTCGATGATCCCTTGGGCTGTAAGTAAGTCTCAAGCTGATTTTATATTTAGACACAATGTTCAATTATAATGCTTGCATCTGCCGCTTAAAATAGAATACTACAATTTTCAAACCTTTTAAAATAAGCTATATTTGCGCAATGCTCCCGTAGTTCAATGGATAGAATTATGGTTTCCGGTACCATCGATATGAGTTCGAATCTCGTCGGGAGCACTAAAAGCTGATAGTTGAAAGGTTATCGGCTTTTTTATTACTCCAAGTTAGCATCCAAACTTAACTTAAAACACAATCAAGTGGACATTTGAATGGGTAAGTGGTATTGAATGGTAGTTGATGTATACTTGGAAACTGACTTTCTTTCAAATTTTACGATTGTTATTTTCTGTTAATTTTTATTTAATTTCTGTAGCTATTTAATTAAACATAATGACTGTTATTGTGTTGATTAATCATTAGTTACGATTTAATAACAAGCAATTTAGTTTTATGAATAAAAATGACAAAATTTATATAGCGGGCCATAAAGGTATGGTTGGCTCTGCTATACACCGTAAACTGGTTAAAGAAGGTTTTACTAATTTAATTGTGCGCAATTCCTTTGAGCTGGATTTGAGGAACCAACAACAGGTAACCGACTTTTTTGAAACTGAAAAACCCGATTATGTTTTTTTAGCTGCGGCTAAAGTTGGCGGTATTATAGCTAATAATACTTATCGTGCAGACTTTATATATGATAATTTGCAGATACAAAACAACATTATTCATAATTCTTATCTAAATAAAGTTAAAAAGCTATTGTTTTTAGGTTCAAGCTGCATATATCCAAAACTTGCTCCGCAACCTTTAAAAGAAGAATACTTGCTTACCGGCGAACTTGAATACACCAATGAGCCTTATGCCATAGCCAAAATTGCGGGTATAAAAATGTGCGATGCTTACCGGCAGCAGTATGGCTGTAACTTTATATCAGTGATGCCTACCAACCTATACGGATATAATGATAATTACCATCCGGAAAATTCGCATGTGTTACCTGCCTTGATACGCCGTATTCATGAGGCTAAAGAGGATATGGCACCAACAGTAAAAATTTGGGGCACAGGAGCGCCATTCCGTGAGTTTTTATTTGCTGATGACCTGGCTGATGCCTGTTTTTACCTGATGCAGAATTATAATGAACCGGGTTTGGTTAATATAGGTACGGGTGTTGAAATATCAATAAAGGATCTGGCTTATTTGATTAGCGACGTTGTGGGCTATACCGGCGCTATTGAATTTGATACGTCAAAACCTGATGGCACCCCACGTAAATTAATGGATGTAACCAAACTTGCAAATGCTGGCTGGCGCTATTCAACAGAACTTAAAGACGGTATAAAGCTTGCCTATCATGATTTTTTAAGCAAAGGTGAATTGGTTGCCGAAAGGTAGTGCTTAATTTTAAGTTACTGTAACATATAGTAAACGAGGCGTCAAATTGTTGACGCCTCGTTTTGTTTATAATGGCACTGGCTTATACAGCTAAGCAACGTCATCTATTGGGCTTAACTAATCAAAGAAATTGTTTTTATATCGATTTAAATTAACTGCTGTAATGTCTCCTTAAAACAAAAAAGCCCTACCATAAGGTAGAGCTGTTATGTAAATATTAATTCTGTTTATTTTGAAGTAAATACTTTTACGTAACTAACATACATGGTGCCAACCTGGATGTTTGCCGGTACAAGGTTTGAATAAAAAAGCCCGCCTATAGGTAAGCTTAAACCAAGCGCTTGTTCTTTACCAAAAAGTTTAGGTATATCACTTCCGCTTTTGGTTTCAACCAATGTACCATCTATATAGTATTTTATAGTATTTTGTGTCCATTCAGTCATAAAAACATGGTAGCAACTGGCCAGATCTGAATTAACCGGATTGTATTGCATGCCATTTACCACAGTGTTTTGCGAAACTTGTGTACCATAAAAATAATTGGTAGCATATTCCCTGGTATCATTACCGCCAACCTGGAAAAAGTTAATTTGTCCGTTTGTAGGCCAGTTGGTACCAAAACTATCAAAAATAGAAGTAAGCCCATAGCCCGAAGCCATTTTAACCCTGGCAACAACCCTTATTTTTGGTGTAGTTGTATTTGCCGAAATTGTTTGATTACTGGTTATTGAAGCTGAAGTATAGTTAAAGCTTTTTTGATCTGTGCTGCCCACTGTTACGGGGCCGGTTACAGTTTCTTGTTTTGCCGCAATTTGCAATTCGCCGTTTACAACTTTGGCATTAGCAGGCTCATTACACATAACTTCATTTGTTACACCACCGGTAAGCGCATACCAATTGTCCAAATTAGCAAAATGGTCGTCAAACGTTTTGGTCCAGCCATGGTTGGTAAGTGTAGTATCGTTCATGTCATAATCACAGGTGGTGGTAGAAGTTACCGGGTTTGTAGTTACCCCTGTTGTTTGTGTGCCATCGGTTGGCCCTGTTTCCTGGGATGCAGCATTTTTTTTGCAGCTGTTAAAAGATACGAGCAGGCACCCCGAAATAAAGATAGTAAGCATCGTTGTTTTCATAGTAGTGTAGATTAAGTGTTATTGTAGATTAAGTATTTAACTAAAAATTATTTTCAGAATAATATTAGTTCGATTGTGGAAGTAAACATTGATAAGACGGAAAGGTTTTTAACCACTCGTTTTAATATTATTATCTGAGATCATCAGGTAATCAAATTACGCGCCATAAATACCTTAAATAAGGTTATTTGTACTATAAGATTATATTCTAAATTATTGAAAGCGTTTTTTTATATAAATTTTGTTGCTTTTTAGTAATGTTTTTGTGTGTTTTAATGGTCATGTGTATCAAATTACCATACAGTGTAAATTTTGTAAATTAATATGAAAACTTTTTTCTCTTAATATATGTTTTCATTCATTGTAAATCTACTCGGTATGAAAATTTTTAATACAAAATCTATTTTAACAGAAAAACGCTGGGTTTGGATAGATAGCGACAAGGGCATCAGTATAATATTGGTTGGTTTTGGCCATTGCCTTGCAACCTTGCAAAATCATGGGCTTGACTTAAATTCTTATCCGCTTATTACGTATTTAAGCGTGTTCCTGTATGGTTTCCGTATGCCGCTGTTCTTTATAGTATCGGGCATATTTATATCAGGCGGGCTTAAAAAGAAGGGGCTTAACGGATACTCAGTTTATCGCGCCGATACAATTTTTTATCCGCTGTTAGTTTGGGGGATTATTGAAATAACATTGTCGTTGCTAACATCGCGTTTCACGCATAATAATACAACCATATCTAACTACTTTGATTTACTTATAGATGCGCGAAAAACGGGGCATTTCTGGTATTTAAATGCGCTGTTTTTTATTAGCGTTTTATATGCGTTTACCCGTATTGCGCTTAAAATAAAACCTGCCAAACAATTTATTTTAGGGTTGGCGCTATATGCCGTGTCTGCCTATATCCATATCAATTATTTAAATGCAGGTTCGCTAACTGATATTTTTGAATATTATATATTTTTCTCTATCGGCGATCTGATCTCAAATACAGTACTGGATCAGGAAAACGTACGCAGGTTTTCATCGTTTAAGATATTCTTTCCGTTATTGGCAGTGTTTTTAATATTACAGTACCGCTTTACTCAATATAATATGCAGGGCGGACCGGATGGTATAAATTATGTGGAGCATCAAATGCCTTTATTCTTTTTAGTTGAGGCATTGGTAGGCTGCACAATATCAGTCAACTTCTCTTTTTTACTGCAAAAATATAATGCACTAAGATTTTTGCGCGTAATAGGTTTTCATTCGCTTTATATTTATTGCATGCAGATAATTGTAATGACTATAACCAGGACCATACTGCTTAATTTTTTAAAGATAACCAACGTACCCCTGCTGGTTACAGTTATCTGGACAAGCGGTGTTGTTATTCCAATTGTTATTTACAATTTGTGCATGAAATTTAATATGTGGTGGTTATTTACCTTCAAAAAGCCCAAACCCAAAATACAGGCATTTGCAGAGAATGGCAACAATGCACCATATGCAACACTTTTAAAGCCCAGTATAAATTAATAGCAATACCATAGGTTTATTGAACCCGGATTAAAACCTGAGGTAAAATATTTGCGCTGATGTTAGCATTCCAGGTGTTTTCATCCCAGCCTTCTACTTTGCCGCAATTTCCGTTATTCCATGCGGGGTTCAGTACGCCATTTGCATTGGTCCAGTTTACCTGGTTACCGCGTACTACAATTTTTGCACATCCGCTTATATTAGTATACTGATTCCAAACCGTTATCCCTACGTTAGTAAAGGTATTTCTTGTAGCGTATATTTTGTTGTTCAATACTTGCATATCAGTTCCACCAGCCACACCAATACCATACTGGCCGGGGTTAACCAAAATATTGTTTTCAACTAACTGATGGCTGCCGCCCGCATCGCCCAATGCTATACCGCCGCCGGTTTTACTTGGTCCGCCGCCGCGTATATGGTTGTTTTTAACAGTAATAGGGCTGTATGCTGTACCATTGCTCATGTATAAACTTATTGCATCTTCTGCATAGCTTTGGCCAATAATGTTCTCGCATGTATTATTTGCTATTAAACACCCGGGGCCATTTACATTATTAAACTGAACAAATTGACCCCTGGGCAAGGGGCCGCGCATATTTAAAAACCGGTTGTTAGTTATAACTATACCACCGCCTGTGTTTTGTTGTACATATACCCCCGTGCTTACATTGGTAATATAATTGTTATCAATGGTTATGTTTTTACATTGATAAACATGGATGCCAACATCTGTTGAATTTGATAGTTTATTACCGGTTATTTTAATGTTGGTGCAGTTTTTTAAAGTTATAGCAGGGGTGTTTCCGCCGGTTATATCCAAACCGCTAATGGTTTTGTTATGCACATTAACTAATACAATTGGCCTTGAAAAGCGGTAACTATTTAATGTTGTGCGCTTTTTATACGCCATACTTAAATTTTGCCCGCGTTTAATATTGTTATTATGGTTTGCAAGAGTTGATGTGGTAAATGCTATAACAGCTAATATTAGTACCAAAGGCGAATTAATTAACCGCTTTAATACACTTTTCAATTTATACTTCCTGTTAAAACTTTCGTAATGCATGGTTTTAATATTTATTATTTGATAAAAATTGTCCGGATATGTTTTTTACGATAACAAAAATGGATGAGTGTTGTTGTATTTTAAAAACTGTTGAGATAACCACAAGTTAATGGATTTGGGCTATATGGTGCCTTGGGTTGTTGTTGAGTAATATTTTTTTGTAATAAATTATTAAATGCAGCCTGTAAATTTTACCATACACAGTATTTATTAACCGGTAATTTTCAAAAAAAGCTAAAAATATTAAAACAATTATCTAATTATTAAATTAATCATTTGTGCTAATCGAAATTGATTGACATGATATATAATAAACTTATTAATTAACTATAAAAGCATTTTACTTTCAAAATCTACACCCTATGAAAAAAGTTGCCTTAATAACAGGTATAACCGGCCAGGACGGATCATATTTAGCAGAATTTCTATTAAAAAAGGGCTATATAGTTCATGGCATTAAGCGCCGAAGCTCATTATTTAATACAGACCGGATTGACCATTTATACCAGGACCCGCATGAAACTGAACGTAATTTTGTATTACATTTTGGTGATCTGTCCGATTCAACCAACCTAATCCGCATAGTACAACAAGTACAGCCTGATGAAATATACAATCTAGGTGCAATGTCGCACGTAAAGGTAAGTTTTGATACACCTGAATATACAGCCAATGCCGATGGTATTGGTACCCTAAGAATATTAGAAGCAGTACGGATTTTGGGCTTAACCAAAAAAACCAAGATATACCAGGCTTCAACTTCCGAGTTGTATGGTTTGGTACAAGCAGTACCGCAATCAGAAACAACGCCATTTTACCCACGTTCGCCTTATGCAGTGGCTAAATTATATGGTTACTGGATAACTGTAAACTATCGCGAGGCTTATGATATGTTTGCCTGCAATGGTATATTATTTAACCACGAAAGCCCGCTGCGCGGCGAAACCTTTGTAACCCGCAAAATTACCCGTGCTGCAGCCAAAATAGCTATGGGCCTGCAAAATAAACTTTACCTGGGCAACCTTGACGCACAGCGCGACTGGGGCCACGCTAAAGATTATGTAGAAGCCATGTGGCTGATATTGCAGCAAGAAAAACCTGAGGATTTTGTAATTGCAACCGGTGTTACCACCCGTGTACGCGAGTTTGTAAGGATGGCTTTTGCTGTTTTAGGCGTTACCGTTGAATTTAAAGGAACCGGAATTAATGAGGTGGGATATGTAACCAGTTGCAGCAACCCTGACTATCTGTTGGAAATTGGTAAGGAAGTAGTGGCTGTTGATGCCGAATATTTCAGACCAACGGAGGTTGACCTATTAATTGGCGATCCTACAAAATGCCAGCAAAAATTAGGTTGGGAACCTAAATATGATTTGCAGGCGCTGGTTGAGGAAATGGTAAATGCCGATGCCGAATTATTTATGAAAGAAAAGATCTTAAAGGATTCGGGCTATATGATTAAAAACCAGTACGAATAGTACCACGTACTACGGCAATGGTTGTTTTTATAATCGTTGCCATTTTAGAAGTTAATGCAAAAGGATACCTTTTATTGTCACTAAAAATGAATGATTTTAACGATACCGTTGTTCCGTATCCAAAGGAAAAAACAATTTTTAACCTTTTTGAAGAGCAGGCCGTAAAAACCCCGCTGGCTATCGCTATTCAAAAAGGTACAAATAAAATTTCGTATGATGAGTTAAATAAATTAGCTAACCGGCTGGCTAATTTGTTAATAGCTAAAGGGGTTTTGCCCGAGGATAATATTGGCTTACTGGTTACACGCGATTTTGATATGATAATTGGCATGCTGGCAATTATGAAAGCCGGCGGTGCCTATGTGCCAATTGACCCTGAATACCCGGTTGACAGGCAACAATACATTTTTAATCAATCAAGATTAAAGTTGGTAATTGCTAATAATGATTATCAGTTAAAAAACACCATTGAAGCAGACAAGTTTCTTAGGATCAATTTTACCGAGCCGGACGAATTAAATGAAAACCCGCCTCAGGTAAACGTTTCTTCAACCCAACTGGCTTATACCATATATACATCCGGTTCAACTGGCAGGCCAAAAGGTGTAATGATTGAACATCATAGCGCAGTTAACCTGGTATTGTGGGTTAATCAAAAATTTAACGTAGGCCATAATGATAGGCTATTGTTTATTACATCCATGTGTTTTGACCTATCGGTTTATGACATTTTTGGTATGCTGGCCGCTGGCGGAACTATAGTGATGGCCGAAAATAAGGAAATACAGGATGTGCGAATATTACAACAAATGCTGATTAATAATCAGATAACATTTTGGGATTCGGTACCAACTACGTTAGATTACCTTGTTCAAAATCTGGAGCAGGAGCATCCTGATTATAAATATGATGGGTTAAAAACCATTTTTTTAAGTGGCGACTGGATACCGGTAGATTTGCCTACAAGGGTTAAAAAGTTTTTTCCGCAAGCGCAATTTGTAAGCCTGGGCGGCGCAACAGAAGGTACTGTATGGTCTAATTTTTACATCGTAGATGAGGTAAACCCCCAATGGCGTAGTATACCTTATGGCAGGCCTTTATATAACAACTTTTTTTACATCCTGGATGATAAGTTGCAGCCCGTGCCAATGGGCGAGCCTGGCGACCTGTATATAGGGGGCGTAGGCGTTGCGCGCGGATATGCTAACGATGCCGAAAAAACCAACGCAGCTTTTATGCCCGATCCGTTTAACAAAGATTTAGGCGGGATGATGTACCGTACCGGTGATACCGGCAGGATGATGCCCGACTTTAACATGGAGTTTTTGGGTCGTAAAGATACCCAGGTAAAAATAAACGGCTTTAGGGTTGAGCTTGGCGAAATTGAAAGCGTTTTAAACAAAACAGCTTTTGTTAAAAGCTGTGTGGTATTGGCCAAAAGCGGGCCCGATGGTAATAAAAGGTTAGTTGGTTATGTTGTTCCGAATGCCAAGTTTGAAAAAGGACAGGTAATGGCCTATTTAAAAACCAAGCTGCCCGAATATATGGTGCCGGCAATTTGGATAGAAATGGATAAGATGCCTCTTAATTCAAATGGGAAGATAGACAGAAATGCCTTGCCTGATTTTAAAGAAACATTAGCGCAAAAGAAACAGGTTGTAAAACCCCAAACGGAAACCGAAAAGTTGCTTGCAGATATTTGGCAGGAATGCATGGGTATTAATGAAATAAGTATTACCGACAATTTTTTTGCACTTGGGGGGCATTCACTTATGGCAGTGCAAATCCTGTCAAAGGTAGGAAATAAGCTTGGCCGGAAGTTCCAGTTATCAGCATTGTTTAAATATCCTGACATCCGTGCATTAGCCGCTTTTATAGATATTGATAAAAAAGATGCCGTTTATAGTTGCCTGGTGCCTATCAAACCATCAGGAAGCAAGGCCCCGTTATACATAATTCATGGCGAGGGTTTAAACGTGCTAAACTTTAGCAGCCTTGCTACATTTATGGATAAAGAAAGGCCGATATATGGTTTACAGGCCGTGGGCCTTAACGGTGTTGATGAGCCGTTGGATGATTTAACCGAAATAGCAAAGGTTTATTTAGCAGAAATTATACGGCATAATCCATCCGGTCCTTATTTATTGGCAGGCTACTCCTTTGGCGGCTATGTGGCAATGGAAATAAATAAACAAATGGCAGCTATGGGCAAACAGGTTGAAAAGCTGATTATGTTTGATACCAATGCCGAAAAGTCTGAATATAAAGACTGGTATTTTATTCTGCCTAAAAAGGTAAAAAGAAATGTGCCGAAATTCTTTTCTTTTTTAAAATCATCCTTACTAAATACCGGGGAAAATTATTGGAACCAGCCAAAAAATCCGGCAGATGGTTTTTTGTCAAAATATTTCTTAAAAAAGGAAACCAAAAGTTTTTATCAACTGATAAAAAAAATTAAGGATAAGCATCTGATCGCTTTCAGAAATTACAATATGGAGCCTTTTAATGGCAAAGTATATCTGTATAAGGCACAAATATGTGTTCATTATGTTTATGACAATGAGTTTTTAGGTTGGAAAAAATACGCTTTGGGTGGTGTTGAAGTGCTGAATGTGCCGGGCGATCATTTAACCATGTTAAGGCCGCCGCATGTTGAGGTTTTTGCATCAACATTAAGCGCAACATTAGACGAACTGTCGCATAATTTGCGTCCCAGGGAAGTGGTAGATAACAATGCTTTAAAAAAAGCAGACGAAATTATTGTTGAACAAATGTATATAACAGGTTTACAATGCTAACAGCCGAAGAAATGATAGTGCCAATAACAGCCGAAAACCTGGACGATTGTGTAAATGCTTTTTTAAAAGCCTATAACGGCCCGCCGTGGAATTACAATTGGACATATGACCGGGCCAGGAAATACTTGTCTGAATATACAGAGTGCGGGCAATTTGTTGGTTTTGTTTTATATGATGAAGGACAAATAGTTGGTGCTACATTGGGCCATATTAAAACCTGGTGGACAAATGACCAGTTAATGATTGATGAATTTTTTATAGCCGGCGAAAAGCAGGGGATGGGGTATGGAAAAAAGCTGCTGGCTTTTTGGGAACAATACGCAGCAGAGAATAAAATAGGATCAATAATATTAATGACAAACCGGTACATGCCTTCCTACGGTTTCTATAATAAAATAGGTTATACTGATATTGAACAGTATGTATTTATGTTCAAGCCTGTTTTTTGATACCATAAAAGGCAATTGGTTTTTTTGAAACTATTTATCTATTAAGTGGTTATCCTAAGTGTTTCATTTTAACCAAACTAACATTTATTATATGCAGCTACATATTAAGTTTTACCCGATATAAATAATTAATTAAACCATCTACACTACATCAACTATGAAAAATTCTATAACCCAAATAATGCTCCTGACACTCCTGTTAGTTATTTCTTCCTGCGGGGCATTTAAAGATAGCGGATACAAAGACGTATCATACTTTCAAAACCTTAACCACAATGGTACCTATGATGAGACAATTAATAATTACTCGTCATTTAAAATACAAAGCGGCGATATTTTAGGTATAAATGTAAATAGTGTTAACCAGGAGGCTGCCTCCGTGTTTAATACCAGTACAAGCCGCGTTAACGGTGCCACTCCTGATGCTTTAAACCCTGTATATGGCTTTAGGGTTGATGGTAACGGCAATGTGCAATTACCGCTTGTGGGCACAATGAAGGTAGCCGGGATGACTACCGATGAAGTAGCTAAAAGCTTAACCAGCAACCTGCTTCAATACTTAAAAAGCCCGATAGTTAACGTGCGCGTATTAAACTTCAAGATTTCGGTTTTTGGCGATGTATTAAGACCAAATGTATATAATATTCAAAACGAACGTATTAACATTAATGAAGCCATAAGCCTTGCCGGCGATTTAAATATTACAGCCAACAGGAAGAATGTTTTACTTGTGCGCGAGGAAGATGGTAAACGAACCTTTTATAATATTGATCTGACGAAAAAAGATCTGTTTACTTCGCCATATTATTACTTACATAATAATGATGTGGTATATGTTGATCCGGGCAAAACCAAATACGACTCGGTTAGCCGCAGCTATAAACGTGCAACATTGACGCTTTCGGCATTGTCCATTGCGGCAGTTATCATATCGGCCCTGTTTATATATTCTCGTTAATATTTTATTTAAGTGTAAAGTCATGCTCAGTCAATCAACAATTTACAATACATATCCACAAGCAACACCAACAAGCAACGACGAAGCAATTAATTTGCGGGCGATGTTAATAAAATATGCCGATTACTGGAAGTTGTTTCTTATTTCGTTCATCATTGCTTTAATAGGCGTTTTTATTTATAAAAAATATGTGCCTCCTACCTACGATATTATGGCAACGCTTGAAATTCAGGATATTAGTGATAAAGCGCCTGCCGAAAGCACTTCGTTGGTAGATTTTCAACAGTTAGACCAGGTAAATGCCCCCCGCGTTGTTGAAAATGAGATGCAAATACTAAAATCAAACTTATTAATAAAGCAGGTGGTTGATCATTTCCAGTTGTGGGCCAATTATAAGTTAAAGGGTGGTATTATTAAAGATCAGGATTTGTATGGCGTAAGCCCTATCAAAATTAACCTGATAAATCATAACGCGCCGCTTAAACCACGTAATCTAAAGTTTCAACTGGTTGATGCCAATACCTATGTGCTTACTGATGATGATAACCGACAAAGTAAGCACCAGTTTGGCGAAACTGTAACTGATAAAATGGGCACATGGAAAATTACGGCTAATAGTAATTTAAACAGATATTTGGGCAGCGAAATTGAAATTGATGTAAATGACCCCGCAGCAACAGTTTTAAATTATCAGCACCAGTTACAGGTTGAAGCCGAAGAAAAGCCCGCAACGGTTATTAATGTTTCTATCGGTGATAAAAATATACAAAGAGGTCAGGATTTTATTAATTACCTGGTTTACTATTACAGACAAAATGAAGTAGCCGAGAAAAATAAAATTGCCAATAGCACACTTAGATTTATTGATGACAGGCTTGATTCTCTTTCAGGCCAGTTAAATCATGCAGAAAACAAAATTGAAGGCTATCGCAGTCAAAATGCATTAACTGATGTTAATGCACAATCGCAAATGTATTTACAGCAGATGCAGGCAAATGGCGAAAAGTTGAACGACATTAACATCCAGCTTAATATTATAAATAAATTGGATGATTATTTAAACCAGCCCTCAAACAGCAATGCTGCAGTGCCATCAACTATAGGTATTACCGATCAGCATTTGGTTGATCTTGTACAAAAATTATCAGATGTGCAGCTTGAACGTAACAAGCTTTTGGCTACGTTGCCTGAAAAAAACCCGGCGTTTGAACCCCTTAACAATCAAATTGCTGCACTTAGGGCTGCCATAAGAGATAACATCAAGAGCATTAAATCAACAATGCTAACTACCCAGCATTCGTTACAGGGATTTAAATCTAACGTACAGTCATCAATTAAAAATGTCCCTATGCAAGAACAACAATTGGCTGGTATGGGGCGTCAGCAATCTACTAAAGAAACTTTGTATAAATACCTGCTGCAACAGCGCGAGCAAATAGCTTTAACTTATGCATCATCAACATCAAACGTGCGTTTGGTAGATGCAGCGCATATACTTCCGTTAAAGGCTTCAAAAAGATATATTCCGTTCGGTATAGCATTTTTATTTGGCCTTATTTTTCCGGTAGGAGTTATTTATGGAAAAGAACTGGTAAAAAACGCAGTGCATAACCGTAAAGAAATTGAGCGTAATACGGATGTGCCCGTACTTTCGGAGTTTATTTACACAAATTTAAAATCCCCAATTGTTTTTAACGAAACTAACAATAAGGATAGCTTTATTTTAATTGAGCAGTTCAGGCATTTGCGTTCGCGCCTTGTTTTAAATTATCCGGCAAATTCAAACGGTGTTGCCACATTAATAACGTCAAGTAGCGCCAATGAGGGTAAATCATTTATTAGCACTAACCTTGCCATATCGCTGGCCAATGCTTCTAAAAATGTCATTATATTAGAGATGGATATTTACAAGCCCAACATCAGCAAAAACTTTGGCCTTGATAATACTGCCGGTTTAAGTAATTATTTTAAAGGCGAGGTTACTTTACAAAGTATTATCCAAATAATTGACAAATACCCTAACCTTTCAGTTATCCCAAGCGGAAAGTTTGTTGATAATTTTTCAGAGTTGCTTACTCAGGACCGATTAGAGGTACTTATTGAAAAGTTAAGAAAGGAATATGATTACATATTGATTGATACACCGCCTGTACATGCAATAAGCGATGCTTTTACACTTGCTAAATATTGCGATAATACTTTGTATTTAACGCGCTATAATGAAACATCAAGATCATTATTGCCTTTTATTCAAAAAATACACGCAGAAGGGTTGTTGCCTGATATGAATATCATATTTAATGGTTTAGCCAACGGGCGCGATAGTGATGGTTTACGCTACGAAAACTATTATAAATAACATCACAATTATTGGTTTTTATTACAATTAGGCCCAACAAACCGGGCAGGGCTGTGTTTGATTATCAAGGAGAGTAGTCTTAACCGATATTAAATTTTTGAATAGTGATAAAGTTATTAAAGGAATATATCAGTTCGTTAGCTGGAGGGGATAAAGGAAGAACTACCGAGGTTAATTTTAACATAGCCATATCTTTTCTTTTAAGAGGTATAAGTATTGTGGTGTCGTTTTTAACTATATCTTTCTCCTTAAAGTTGCTTGATACTAATAAATACGGCGTTTGGCTGGCAATTTCTTCAACCGTTAGCTGGATAAGTATATTGGATATTGGCCTGGCCAATGGATTAAGAAATAAAATAGCCGAATATTTGGCCATTAAAGACTATAATGAAGCTAAAATTGCAGTTTCATCTACCTATGCAATTTTATTTATCATAGTAATTCCAATATTATTGCTGTTTGGCGTTTTCTTAAAATTTGCAAACTGGAACTCAATATTTAACACCGGACTAAATGAACGCGAGCTATTATTAACAGTAGCCACAGTTTTTATTGGGTTGTTAATGCAATTCTTCCTGAAACCCATCTCATCCATATTACAGGGCGATCAAAAAATATATAAGTCTAATCTTATTCAGTTGCTGTGCAATTGTATTCCGCTGGTGCCAATTATTTGTTTTAGCAAGTATTTAAAAGGCTCAATGGTTGCATTAGCGGCGGCGCAAACGGTACTGCCTGTGTTTGTATTAATAATTTACACTATTATATTATTTCAAACCCAGTACTCAAATATAAAACCTTCGTTAAGGCATATAAACCTTGCCAAAAGCAAATCATTATTTGGGCTTAGTTTTGCATTTTTTATTGTACAGATAGCGGGCGTGTTTTTATATTCAACTACTGAGTTAATTATTACCCGCGAGTTTGGTGGCTCAGACGTTACCTTATTTAACCTGCTGTTTAAATATTTTTCAACCACGGGGCTAATCCTTAATATTATACTGGCTACTTATTGGAGCGCCTTTACTGATGCCTTTACATTAAATGATTTTGGTTGGATAAAAACCAGTATCCGCAAATTACTCAAAATATCCTGCTTGCTTTTGGGCGTTACCCTGATACAGTTGGTGCTGGTTGTACCTGTATTTAAAATATGGGTTGGCGAAAAAATACACGTACCCTTTACACTTAGTATTATAATGGTTGTGTATTTCTGTGTAACCCTGTTTACTTCGCTGTATTCTATGGTATTAAACGGCACCGGCAAGGTAAAAGTGCAGGCAATAGTGTCGTTCATCACCGCTGTTTTACACGTTCCCCTGGTGCTTTTCTTTATCCGGAATATGCATTGGGGTATAAACTCATTAGTATATGCCAGCGCTTTATGGTCACTTATACAGGTTTTTATATGGAAACGCGAAATAAACGCCGTTTTAAAACCTGCTCAAAAAAAAGAACCTGACGAAGAATTAATTGAACCCCAGTTAGCCTTTGAACCAAAATAAAGTAAACATGTATTATTTTGTCACCTTAATTTTTGTTATTCTTTCGGCCAAAGCATCATTTCTTGACCAGGCTAATATATGCTGGATTTTAATTGATGTTCTGTTTTTATGGGTTGGTTTTGAAAAAAAGAGGTTTACAAAAAATGATTTTGAACTATTTGGCAAATTTGCATTACTATACATTGCCTTTTGCTCGTTCCGGTCGTTTTTTCTCATCCATCTGCCGTTAAGTTTTTACCTGAATGATATTGTTTTCTTGTTTAAATATATTTTCACCAGCTTTCTTTTTTGTGCCCTTTTAAAGGATAAGGCAGTACATTACCTGGTAAAGGTTATGTTTCAACTGGCTATACTTTCGCTGCCCTTATATTGCTTTCAATTAGTAGCCGGCGATACACTTTATGCTTTGGGTAAAGTTTTAAATTTTTCGTACTCCCATTTTAGCGGGTATGCTAATTTCCTGGTTTTTACTTATGTAAAACTACACCATATACGCAATTCCGGTTATTCATGGGAGCCTGGGGCCTTTGGTTTCTTCTTAAACATTAGCCTGCTTTTACACCTGGTTACCAATAATTTTAGATTTGATAAGCGTGCCAAATGGGTAATGCTTGCTGTAATAACCACATTATCAACCACTACCTATGTAGCGTTTGCGGTGCTCATGCTATTATATTTTAGAGCCAGAGGAGCAAAATTTATAACAATATTAATTTGTGTTGGCCCAATACTATGTGTATTAGGTACAATGGTGCCATTTATGTATGATAAGATTGTATATACATACAATCTGGATATGAAGGATATGAAAAACATCCAGTCCCTGAGTGATTGGTATGTGGAGCGCGGCGAAACTATGCCTTTAAACAGGTTTGCCAGTTGCTTGTTTCTGATAAATACGTTTGGTTACAACTTAATATGGGGAGTATCTAACATTTATAATAAGGTGCTTCCTATCATAAAAAGCTTAAACCTGTCCAACGGTATTTTTGTTGTAATGACGCAGTTTGGCGGTGTGGGTTTACTTTTCTTTTTACAAAGATTTTACCTGTTTTTAAAACAGCATACCCGCAGTATTGAACTAAGTATTTATGGATTGCTGGTGATACTGATATGTGGTTTTGGCGAATGCATTTTTGTAACCTCTATAATATTCTGCTTTTTGTTTTTATACCGTTACACGGCACCAACTATTGCCTGGAACAAAACTATTTTAACGCCCAATGGTTTAATAAATTCAAAAGTAGCATTAGTTAAATAGTTGATATACAGTACTAATTAATAACAACTGCCTGATTAATAAGAATGTTGATATGAAAGTTTTATGGTTTTCTTTGTCTGCCGGCCTAAGCCATGCCTACCTGAATAATAATTACGAGGGTATAGGCTGGATCAAATCTCTCGAAAAAAATATTCAGGATAAAGTAGAACTCTCCGTTGCCTTTTATCATGATAAAGACATTGCGCCATTTAAACTGGGCGCCACAACATATTATCCTATTAAAAGATATAAAAATGGCAAACTAACAAAAATGAAAAGGCGCCTGCTAAATGCAATTGAAAGCCCCGCAGAGACCAAATTATTTTTAGATGTAATTAACCAGGCCAAGCCCGATCTTATTCATATACATGGTACCGAAAGCCCGTTTGGCCTTGTGCAAAAATATACAGATATCCCTACTGTAATTTCTATTCAGAGTACTATTACCGTTTATCGGTATAAGTTTTTTTCAAAAATAACATGGTTTGATGTATTTAAGTATTCTGACTTTAAAAGCCGCTTGCTTTCCCGGACTTTTATAAACGTTTATAAACAATTTGGCAAATATGCTGACAGGGAGCAGGAAATATACAACTACTCAAACCATTTTATAGGCCGTACCGCCTGGGACAGGCGTGTTACAAAAATTTTGGCCCCGCAGGCCAATTATTATCATAATGATGAAATTTTACGGAGTGGCTTTTATGTAAATGAATGGCATTACAAACCTGCTGCAAAGCTGCAACTGTTTACAACAATATGGGGAAATGTGTACAAAGGACTGGAAACTTTGCTGGACTGTGCAAATTTGCTTGATAAAGTAAATATAGACTATGAATGGCATGTAGCCGGTATTAAATTAAGTGATGAAGTTGTACGTATAGCCTCAAAAGGCGGTAAAAATACAATCTCAAAAAACATTAATTTTTTAGGGATGATCAATGAGGCATCATTAATTAACGGCCTTTTACAATCACATATTTACATAGGTACCTCGCATATAGAAAATAGCCCAAACAGCGTATGCGAGGCGCTTATTTTAGGTGTGCCCTGTATAGCAACCAATGCCGGTGGTACCGCAAGTTTGATGGAAGACGACCGCGAAGGTATTTTAATTCAGGATGGCGATCCTTATGCTATGGCCGGTGCAATTATTGAGTTAAAGGATAACTATACAAAAGCCATTGAGTTTGGCAAGCAGGCACGTAAACGCGCATTGGTACGACATGACCAGGGAAAAATTACCAATGATTTGCTATCAATATACAACTCGGTTTTGCAAAATCAGGATGTATCTGCGCAAACTAAACGTACTAATACCATATTGTCTGAACCTGATGAAGTTATAATGATTGATAATTAATAGGAGGATAATAAATTTTCGCAAAACCTAAAACTTTTATAAATAATAGCTGTAGTGACATTATAAGATACCACAACCTATGAAAATTGCCGCATTAAGCTGCTCATACAACCGAATAAAAATTACGAGCAGATTTTTGAAAAGTATTGTTAACCAGGAAATGCCCGATGGACATTCAATGGATATATACTTGTTGGATGATAACTCGCCGGATGGAACGGGTGATTATGTAGAATTACATTTTCCCACCGTTCATCTTGAACGTGGTTCGGGTTCTTTATTTTGGGCTGGCGGGATGCGTACCTTGTGGAAACGAATAATGGATAAGCAAAAATATGATTTTTATTTATTGCTTAATGACGATGTAGTACTGAAGCCCGGGGCAATTAAGGAGTTAATTGCAGCACACTCGTTATCCAACCATAATGAAAACATTATAATGGGGACGGTTTTAGATACCTCTGGTAAATTTATTACTTACGGAGGTTTAAAACTTACCAACAGGCTAACCGGGAATGCGGTATTTCTGCGTCCGGATGCAACACAGTTGCAAGCGTGCGAAATTGGCAACGCTAATATTATGCTTGTTGATAAAGGCGCTGTTAACAGGATTGGGATATTATCTGAACAATACACGCACGGTATTGCAGACTATGATTATACACTAACCGGAGTAAAAAATGGCGTAAAAGTTTGGGTAGCTCCCGGGTATTATGGGTATTGCGATAATGACCACATGATGACCTGGTTGCCGCACGGTACACCACTAAAAAAGCGCGTAGAATATTTATACAGCCCCAAAGGATTAGGTTACAAGCAGTTTTTAAGATATACCTGGGCGCATTTCCCCCTATCATTACCCATAATTTTTGTAAAGCTTTGGGTAAAAACCCTGTTCCCGGTTTTATATGATAAATATAAAAAGGAGGAGCTTTACACCAAAAAGCATTATGTAAATAATTAATACGCACCATTTTTTAAGCTTGCATTATTAACAGGCACGCTATTATTTATATTATTCTAAAATATCAGCTAAATGAAAATAGTAATTATTCATAACGACCTCCGTGTGTACTGGAAACGGAGGCTGATATTTTTAAGGGAATACTTAAATGAACGGGGAGTTGAACTATATGCCGTTGAGCTTTTTGGTAAAGGTTCGCCGTATGAGTTTGACCCGTTTAATAAAAATCAAAGTTGGTGGGATTGCCTTTTCCCTGATAAAAGCCCTGGTGAGCTTACCAAATATCAGATTAAAAACAGCATTTTTTCAAAGCTGAATGAATTAAAGCCCGATGTAATAATTGCCGGTTCAATAGTTTTTTATGCCGGTGCAATATCCTTACAATGGGCAAAACGCAATAAGAAGAAGTTTGTAATGTTTGATGATGCAAAGGCATCAGATGTAAAAAGAAACATTATAGTACAAACTGTTAAAAATTTAATCATCAAACAGATTGATGGCTTATGGTTACCATCAACCGATTATGAAGAAGGCTATGCAAAGTTACTCGGTAAAAATAATATCCGTTTTTTTTATGGATATGATTGTATTGATAACGAGCATTTTAAACATAAGGGCCAACGCCTATTTGATAACAGGGTTATAGTTTGCGTTGCAAGGTTGGTGCCCGTAAAAAACATTGAAAATTTGTTGAAAGCCTGGCGCGCGGCCGAGCAGGTTAACAATAATTACCGGCTATTAATTATTGGCGATGGACCGTTGTTATCGTCGCTTAAAGAAATATCAGCATCATATAACCTTAACAGGGTGGTTTTTTTGGGCGCAATGGATAACGAAAAAGTGCTTGAATACTTACATACGTCAGATGCGCTGGTTTTACCAAGCTTTGCCGAAAGCTGGGGGCTGGTAGTTAATGAAGCAATGGCCGCCGGTTTGCCCTTATTATTAAGTTACAAAGTAAATGCGGCTAATA
>JAICMD010000068.1 GCA_025929405.1 Mucilaginibacter sp.
CATTTTCAATCATAACAACCTGATTTAAACAATTTTATAGCGATCACTTCACTGACAAACTGTACCACGCTTGTACCACGGTGTCCGCGCTGGCGTGGACGCGGACAGTGGTACATCCCTCAACTGGTCGAAGTTTTACAACTTCGTCCTAAAACGTCGCAAGCATTCTGCCTGCGTTAAGCTGAAAGCTTAAATATTATAGGTCTAAGTTACGCTATGTAAAACTTAGATTAGTATAGGTGAAAAGACTTGTTAATTAAAAAGAGGAACATTATACCAATAATGCCCCTCTTTTTTTAGCTGATTTTATAGTTATTGCAGCGTATTGTTTAAGGTGTACCAAACCTTTCTGTTGGCTATTCTTGATCCATCCTCTCCTAAAACATTATCTGCTATTTGCAGTGCATATACATAGCCCGGCTGCATTTTTTCCAGGTGCAGGGTTACTTCCTTATGATCGGCACTTACCTGTACCGAGGTTACCTTAATTGGTTTTACATCAAACTTATTTGATCCATAAGCCTGATGATATTCATAATGGTAGTCTGTAAAGGTATAATCCTGCGGAGTTGTACCTCTGCCCAAAGCCAGTGGTTTGGTAAAGGTAAGCTTAAAGCCGTCGTTGGTAAGGTTCATTTTTAAAACATCCATTGGTGTGCCCCCGTTATAGGTTACGCGCTGTATACCACGGCCGCCAACCCAGGTTAATTCTGTTTTACCCAGGTACAGGCTTTTGCCATCAGGTGTAAACTGCAGCCGCTCATTACCGCGGGTAACCCCCGATGAATCTAAAAACTTGATCACTGCACCCTGGTAAATGCCTTTTACTTTTTCCAGCATTACCCGTATCAGGTATGAGTAGTCCATCTCGCCTACTACCATCTGGCCGCCATAAGGGCCAAAGGCATTAGGTATAATAGCCATTTGTGTTGGCGAGTGCGATATATCATTATGCGGAAAAAGCACATTTTCCCGGGTACGCATTGAGTCCAGCTTGGCTACAGACATGGTATAAGGAGTTACATTTGGATCCCAGCCCTTGCGCCAAACCAAGCTTGGAGCATGCCCGTAAAATTTATCTTTTTGGATATTATATAGCTTACTGGTACCCAGCCAGTCGCCCTGGTTATCGGTAACCCATAAATTGCCATCATTATCAAAACCTATCCCGTTTGGCGAGCGCAGGCCCAGTGCGTAGGGCACAAACTTGCCATCCTTAGTATACTCAACTACCCAGCCGCGGTAGGGCACTGCCGAGTACATACGGCCCTCGCGCCCGGCCTTACTTACCGGGCCACGTGGTTCGCTCCATATACCTGCACCATTTGATGCCGTGTTTAATGACATAAACAGGTTGCCATCCTTGTCCTTTACGGGGCCAAAAGCAAATTCATGGTAATTACCTGATAGCCCCCAGGCATCGGTTACGGTTTGATATTCGTCGGCTACGCCGTCCTTGTTTTTGTCTATTAAACGGGTAAGTTCCGGGCGTTGCATAACCAGCAGCTCATTATTATTTACTGCCATAATACCCAAAGGCTCATGCAGGCCTTGTGCAAACTGTTTCCAGGTTTTGGCTTTAGGGTCATATATCATCACCTCGCCACGGTGGAAACATACGGCCAGTTTACCGTTAGGCAAAAATGTAAAACCGCCTATCTCCGGGTAAACATGGCTCGGTGTCGGGATATCCTCCACCTTGTAAAAATCGGTTATCTTTTCGGCTGCATGCTTGTGGTTAAAGCTGCACAGGGCAAATACTGCCGCTGCAAGGCCTATCATCTTTATCGGGTTAGCTTTCATGAGCTTTCTTCTGTTTTATTAGGTTTTGGTTATTATTTTGTATACGTCAGCACCAGTCTGGCCTTGCCTGACACCGGCTTTACTGCCAGGTAGTTGCCCTCCCATTTTCCGCCTATGGCTGCCGGTTTCTTATCCTCAGCGGCCCGTACAAACCATACCG
Source organism: Mucilaginibacter sp. (assembly GCA_025929405.1). GTDB lineage: Bacteria > Bacteroidota > Bacteroidia > Sphingobacteriales > Sphingobacteriaceae > Mucilaginibacter. Next base: position 1,964 of record JAICMD010000068.1, read on the forward strand.
GCTTTTTAAGGCCCGTAAAGGTTAGGGTGCGCTGTATGCCGCTGCCCTTGGCTGCTGCCATAATGCGCTCGGTAACTTTTACCCCATCCAGCAGATAGTTAAACGTAGGGAAGCCGTTTACCATCGTATATCCTTTAAACTGATGCGCCGGTACATGATCCTTGCTGCCTATGCGTATCGGGTCAGTAGTATGCTCGCGGTAAAATACCGTTCCCTGTACCTCGGCAAGGTCCTTGCCGTTACCCATCCAGTTCTTATCTAAGTTAACAAAGCCACCGCTCCAGGCATAACGCAAACGGCAGGCGCCTGCATCCCAGTTATAGCTGATACCGCCGGGCAAACCCACGGCAATACCTGCCGGACCTGAGTCGGGCATATACGTGCGGTAAATGGTAGCTGTTTTAGGGGCATTGCCCATATGCATCATATCATGGCTCGCCATGGCTCCGCTGCCTGCAGGATGTTTGGCTGATTCGGGTACATTGGTATCCACATCAATAGGCGGCATGGGCATGGTTGATACATACATAGCGCCATACATTACCGTGCCGTGGCCCGGGTAGGTACATAAGTACGGGTAAATACCTTCCCTTTCAGGAGCCGTAAACGTAATGCTTTTCTCCTCGCCCGGTTTCAGCATCGGGATAGACTGGATGATCAGCGGCGTAGTAGGAATAAACCCGGTTTCGTTAGGGTTGGCTGTCAGCATGGCCAGGGCCAGGGCTATCACCCGCTCGCGCTGGTTGGGGCGCGTCAGCACAAAATCGTGCGACATCTCGTCCGTATTCTTCATCGTCAGCTTGATCTGCTCGCCCGGCTTTACCAGAAAACGCGGTTCCTTGAATAATAAACCCGGCGTCTCTATCACGATCTCGCGCGGCGACTGTGCCTGCGTATCTGCGGCCATCCCCGTAAATAAAAATGTACTGATCAACAGTACAAAAAATGTTTTGTTCATCTTGTTTGGTTATCCTTGGTTTGTTGGGTAGGGTGTAAAAGTAAAGGTATCAGTATTATACAAACTGTACGCATATAAAAAATCGCGACAAGTTAATAACTAATGTAATCGATTACAAAGAATATAAAAGAAAGGAATGTAAAAATTTGCTTACCAATCAGGCAGGTAATGATACCAAAACGTGCTGCCTTTGAAGGCTCGCACATAAAGCGTATTGTTGCCAATAATTAAAAATCCGTTTTTCAATTAATATGCTTCATTCTTTGCGCACAATATTATTGCTTACTTCTATTTCGGTCAATAATCCCGGAGTGCTTTTGTTGGTACCACCATACTGCTCATTTTTTGCCTGTGCCAGTTTAGTAATATCAGTATTAACCTGATCAAGCTGTTTTATCAGGTTATTTATTTGCAGCAAATGGGCGTTAAAAATTTTTACTTTATTGTTATAACCCGCAATATTTTCATTGTAGGTTAAAGCTGCTTCGGTTTTTGCGGTATCAGCAACCATATAATTATATGGCGTTAAGTTTTCAATAGTAGTAATTATTGGCGTTAATGAATAGGACGAATCCGCTTTACCCAGTTTGGCTAATGATAACCGTGCGGGGTTGGGATTGTAATTCAGCAGGTTTTCGTATTCGCCCAAAATGCCATCCTTAATTTGGCGCTGGCGTGCATAAGTATCGGCCACAATGCGTGCTTTTACATTGTTTTTGAAACCGTTAAAAAGTAAAGCGGTAAAATCATAAGCCTTGGTACGCAGCACCGCATTTTGTACCGAATAAAAATTACTTGTATTAGTGGTATTTGCGTACACCAGCCCCAGGTTTGAGCTGAATAATTTAAAACCCGGGTTGCTGCTTATGGATAAATCCGTTTGATTACCAAAGCTGTACAGTTTTTTACCGTATATATCCAGGTTGTCTATCCGCTCGTACGATGAAAGGAAGTAAAGCCTGTAACGCTGGTATTGCTGATCGGGGTTGTCAATTTGCGCATAGCAGTTCTGTAAAAACGATTTTACCGAATTATCATCAAACACCTGGTAAATATTGGCCGTTGGGCCGGGCTTCCATCTTATTAATGATATTTTGCCCTTAAAATTAAGCTGCACACTATTGGTATTGCTAAACTGTGCACATAGTTTTCCTAAAAAATAGGCTATTTGCGCACCGCCCTGCACTTGGTTTTGGGTATTTACCAATGTGCTCAGGCTATCCTGAATGGTTAAATAGTTTTCTTTATTGTTCCAGAACGATGGCTCAAGCGGGGGTAACAATAGCCGGTTAGTTTTGGTATCAACAAAAATAAAAGTGCCCAGCGGATATACATTCTGGAAATTATTTTCGAGCAAGGCAAAGCTGGTAGCCGCCGACGAATCCATCTTCAATAAAAAGTTAAGCACTTTATTATGCTCCAGTTGCAGGCTCAAATTCTCTAACGATTCAAAATTGGCGTTATTTTTCTCGGGTATAACAATGGGTATCAGCGTTACATCGTTCTTATTTTTAGCCAGGGTTTCGTAGTCCTTTTTTATTATTGCTGATGTTTCGTCTTCAGGGTTTTGACCATAAAAAGCTATGGTATCGCCTTTACTTACCGAAACACTTTTAACAATTTCTTCGCCGCTCATAAGCCTTGCCAATGATTTCAATTTAAAATCGCCCGACTTTTTCGAGATCTTGTAAAAAACGGTTACCGTGGCCTTTGATGTGTTTTTAAGCTTAACCTTAAAGCCATCGGCAGCAGCCATAAAGGGTAAGGCAAAAATTATGATAAATGTTAAAAAGCGGGTTTTAAAGTTTAAATACATGGTATAAAATTATAACTGTATACAAGCCAAAAGTAAAAGCTTTAGGCATATAACTGCTTATATAAACAAAAATAGGTTAGTTTTAGTATGATTTATAGCTATTAATTAACACAGGTTGCGGTTAATAACTCAGTTGCCTTATAAATCATCCATGCTACAAAGGCTCGCTCATAATGAAGGTTGTTAACCGTAACTGAGCCTGATTAATAAATAATGGATATTTCTTGATACTGATAAAATTTGCCATTTTTTATAGGGTTTATTAAAATTCGTTAAAGTGTCATTTTATAATTTATAATTAATTTTTATAAACCTTTTTACCTGGGTAATGTACTTATTTATACAACGATAGGAATGTAAAAGCAGGATATAATTAAATAACATTACCATGAAAACTCAATTTAAATATTTATGTGCAGGGCTGCTGTTGGTAGGGGCCTGCGGCACATCAACCATGATAACCAGTTCATGGCGTAAACCGGCTGCAACGGCCAATAATTATGATAATATTTTTATTGCGGCGCTTACCAGTAATATACCGGCCAAACAGCGCGTAGAAGAAGGGCTAAAACAAATATTGGAACAAAAGGGATTAAAAGTTGAAAAAAGCACTGATGTTTTTCCGCCTGATTTTAGTAATCAAACCGGCCAAAAGCATGAGTTGATATTGAGCAGAATACGATCAACCGGTGCAGATGGAATATTAACTATTGCCCTGTTAAAACAGGAAACCGAAACCCATTGGGTGCCAGGCTCGGGCTATTGGAACCCGGGTGTGCGTTTTGGATATTATAACACCTTTTGGGGATATTATAATAATTGGTACCCGCAGATCTATTCGCCGGGATATTATGACGAGCAAAAAGTTTATTATTTAGAAACCAATTTATATAATGCCCGTACCGAGCAACTGATTTGGGCCGCACAATCAAAAACATACGACCCGGTTAATCTGGATAGTTTTTTAAAGGGTTACGTACAATCTATTGTTGATCAAATGAAAAAGGATGGCTTAATAACTAGCCATGCAAGGGCAATACGTTAAATTAACCATTTATAATATATTGGGCTACCTGCTGTTGCTCTGCGCGACTAAGCAGGCTGCCCTCATAGCTCCATTTGCCTGCATTAAGGGTTAGGGTACCTAAGTAATCAGGGTTGTCTCCATCAGCTAAGTTAGACGATGAGCTATCCATCAATAACGGCTCGGTGAAAAACGATTCATCATCATCGCTTTTATAAATTTTGTAAGCGCATGTATTTTTAAGTTCACTGGCTTCCTTAACAAGTACAGGTTCAATAATGATGACCCTTTCCGTGCCGTCATCTTGCATTAACCTTATGTTTACAGGGTTTAGCATAATTTTTATTGTAGATACTGTTAAAGACGCAATTTGTTTGCATAGCGATAAGATTGCTTCGCTCCGCACTGAATTATCTTACCCTTAAAGTAAATTTCTTTAATTACTCTGTTAACTTCTTGTACTTTATCCTTTTAGGCGCGGTATCGCCCAGGCGTTTTTTGCGGTTCTCTTCATAGTCGGTATAGTTGCCTTCGAAGAAATACACCTGCGAGTTGCCTTCAAACGCCAGTATATGCGTACAAATACGATCAAGGAACCAGCGGTCGTGGCTGATGATTACGGCGCAGCCGCCAAAGTTTTCCAAAGCCTCTTCCAATGCACGCAGGGTATTTACATCGATATCGTTGGTAGGCTCATCCAGCAGCAGTACATTGCTTCCTTTTTTCAGGGTGATAGCCAGATGTACACGGTTACGCTCGCCGCCCGATAATACGCCTACTTTTTTCTGCTGATCGGCACCGTTAAAGTTAAACCGCGATACATACGCCCGCGAGTTGATAGGACGGTTACCCACCATAATATTATCCAACCCGTCGGTAACGTTTTCCCAAACGGATTTATTAGGGTCAAGATCGTCATGCATTTGGTCAACATAGCCCAGCTTTACGGTATCGCCCACACGGAAGGTACCCGCATCGGGCTGATCCTGCCCCGTTATCAGGCGGAACAAGGTGGTTTTACCCGCACCGTTAGGGCCAATAATGCCCACAATACCCGCAGGCGGCAGGCTAAAACTCAGGTTATCAAACAATACCTTATCGCCGTAGCTTTTGGTTACGCTGTTAGCCTCAATAACCACATTACCCAAACGCGGGCCTGGCGGAATAAACAGCTCCAATTTTTCTTCGCGTTCTTTAGTTTCTTCGGATGCCAGTTTTTCATAGTTGCCCAAACGCGCCTTTGATTTGGCGTGGCGGCCCTTTGGCCCCATACGTACCCATTCCAACTCCCGCTCCAGGGTTTTCTGGCGCTTGCTTTCGGTTTTTTCTTCCTGTGCAAGGCGCTTGGCCTTTTGGTCAAGCCATGATGAGTAGTTGCCCTTCCATGGGATGCCTTCGCCACGGTCAAGCTCCAGTATCCAACCGGCAACATTATCCAGGAAGTAGCGGTCGTGTGTAACGGCTATTACGGTGCCCTTGTATTGCTTCAGGTGCTGCTCCAGCCAGTCGATAGATTCGGCATCCAGGTGGTTAGTAGGCTCATCAAGTAATAAAACATCAGGCTCCTGCAACAGCAAGCGGCACAAAGCCACGCGGCGGCGCTCGCCGCCTGATAATACCGAAATTTTAGTATCAGGCTCCGGGCAGCGCAGGGCGTCCATGGCGCGCTCCAATTTAGTATCAAGCTCCCAGGCGTTTACGGCATCAATCTTATCCTGCAATTCGCCCTGGCGGCTCATCAGCTTATCCATTTTATCGGGGTCGCCGTAATATTCTTCCAGACCAAATTTCTCGTTTATCTCTTCGTATTCCTTTAGCAGGGCAGTGGTTTCGGCAACGCCTTCTTCAACTACTTCGCGTACGGTTTTATCAGGATCAAGCTCAGGCTCCTGGCTCAGATAGCCAACGGTATAGCCCGGCGAAAACACTACCTCGCCAATATTGGTTTTATCAATCCCGGCAATGATCTTTAACAGTGACGACTTACCCGAACCGTTTAAACCTATAACGCCAATTTTGGCGCCATAAAAAAACGACAGGTAAATATTTTTTAATACAGTTTTTTGCGGCGGGTAAACTTTACTTACCCCGGCCATTGAAAAAATAATTTTTTCGTCAGACATATATAATGAGTGAGTTATTTAATTAGTGAATTAGCGAGTAATTTAATCGCGGAAGGCAAATATGGACAATAGTAGGGCTACGTGCAAGTAATAAAGTATCATTTATCGTACATAAATAACAGTTTCGATATTTATTAACAGGGCATTAGGGAAGGTTTGCTTGAAGTAAGGAATTTCGGTTGCTTTGGTAGTCTTTACACTATAAAATTTTTCTGATGGTATCCTCACACCTGTAGTGTCAGTTAGTAGTATGTGGTTCATTATATAGATATAGGTTTTCTTTTATCTTCTTTGGCTACGTTCGTGTCGGTCAATTCTTTTAATGATAGATTTTTTGCCCGGGTTAGATTTTTTATATAATTATGATCTTTTAAAGTGATGTAAACTGTGTCGGTATAGGAATTTTTATTTACAATATTTACTGACTTGATAACGGTTGTATCTAATACATTGAAAGTATTAAACTCCATTTTTACTGAATCGACAAAAATAATAGCGTGAGAAGACCTGATCCTTCCATCTAAAAGATTAAGCTTTTGCGCGTTGCTATTCAAATAAGTTAATATTAAAAAAGCAACGATCAGAAATTTTTTCATTTTATTCTTACCTGTGTTGATACCATTAATAAAACAGTATTAGGAAAAGCCTTTTTGAAATAAGGCGAGTCTTTAGCTTTAACTACAGCCACACTATAGTACAGATCGGATAATATCCTGAAATTGCTGGTATCGGTAACTAAATCATGGTTCATTATATAAAGTATGGGCTTACCCTTATCGGCTTTTTCAATGTATTTATTGGCCAGATCCTGTAATGAAAACTTTTTACTTTTCAATATTGTCTGCATTTGCTTAGGATCTTTTAAAGTGATGTAAATCACTCCGTCAGGAAATTGTTTATTCTTTAAAACAACTACGGTATTAATGCTTTGCGGATTTATCTGACCAAGGCTATTATAAGGTACCTGCACAGAATCAACCATAATTGTTGGCTTGGCCGTATTGCCAGGATATTGTGCTTGCACAATGGTAAAAGCAAACATTAATATCAATATGAAAACTAAGTTTTTCATTAAATAAATATAGGGAATATATTTCTCACTGGCATACGCTCTTTAGTTAGTAGTTGAGTAAGCAGTAAAGCCCAATAATTTTAATTTCCCTTTTGTAAGGTTTGATATTTCATGCCGTTACTTGGGTCGGCTTTGATAAGGGTATTCATGGCATCAAGGCGCGTAGCCGGATCGGCAGCGCTGAAAATTGATACCAGTTCATCCGCTTTGGCGGTAAAAAATACCAGTGGGTACATGGCGCCCAGTCGTTGCCTGTCAATTTGCCCTAATGCGGGCAATAACGTAGCTATAGTTTTGCGGCCTTTTGCGGCATTATCCGCCATAATATCCAATCCGTTGCGGTGGTATTCATACATAAAAGCGCGCATTGGGGCATAATCTTTACTATTAAGGTTTTCGGCCAGCCAATAGCGGTTGGTATTGCTATCAAACGCCTTCCATCCTTTGTATGATGATGATTGCGCATTGTTAACTACTGTACGTGCTGCTAAAAAATAAGGCGTGCCGCCATTGGGCGAAAAGGTATCATAATCGGCACCAATAATAATATAAGCATAAAAGGCCATTACCGAGCTTAGGTTGCTTATAAAATTCTGGTCGCTGTAATCAATGGTTTGGCCCTCGTTATAAATAAAATCAAAATCCTTGTCATTAATACCCAGCACCGTAGTGGTATAGCTTGAATTAAACACCGGGCGCGACGACTGTACCTGCAGCTCGCCGCTAAAATTGCTGGCGCCATCCCAATTGGTTACGTTAAGTACAAAATTGCAGTCAATACGTTCCTGCGGTAGTATAGCATCAGTTATCCATTTACGCCCGTTTAAAAAATCGCGCATTGCAGTCTCTAACGATTGGAATATACGTTTATTGGTAGTTTGTATTTTAGGCGATAGCACACTTACACGGGCATTTAGGTCTTGCGCGTGTACAGTAAGGCATGCGGCTATCAGCAGTATATAAATACAAACGGCTTTCTTCATAAGGCTACAAGTTCGGTAATTTTAAGGCAAATATCCCGGGCAACTTCATCCTTGCTTTTTAAACCGAATACGGTTTTTTGCAACTGACTGTCTATTAAGGTTATTTTATTAGTATCGCCCTTAAAGCCTGCGCCTTCATCATTTAACGAGTTCAAAACAATAAAGTCCAGGTTTTTCTTTTTCAGCTTTTCAATTGCGTTGGCTTCTTCGTCGTTGGTTTCAAGGGCAAAGCCAACAAGCAGTTGGTTATCGCGTTTAACGCTGCCAAGTTCTTTTAATATATCGGTAGTTTTTTTCAGGTCGATGCTCAAACCGGCATCCTGCTTTTTAATTTTTTGCTGCGCGATGGTAACCGGCGTATAATCGGCAACGGCAGCGCTCATTACGCAAATATCAGTTTGAGTAAAATATTGTCTGCATTGCTCCAGCATCTCGGCCGCCGAAGTAACGTCAACACGTTTTACGCTACGCTGCTTGCTTTTTTGTGATGACGGCCCGGAAATCAATGTAACATCGGCACCCAAAGCAGCCAAAGTATCAGCAATAGCAAACCCCATTTTACCCGATGAATGGTTGCCAATAAAGCGCACCGGGTCAATTGCCTCATAAGTTGGCCCGGCCGTAACCAATGCTTTTTTATTAACCAGGGGCAGCTTTTTTTTAATATCAGCAGATACAAAGGCAACAATTTCTTCCGGTTCGGCCATACGGCCTTCGCCCTGTAGTCCGCTGGCCAGTTCGCCGCTGCCGGGGGGGATCAATATGTTGCCAAAAGTTTGCAACTGGCTTACGTTATGCATAGTAGTATCGTGCTTCCACATATCCAAATCCATAGCCGGGGCAAAATATACCGGGCATTTGGCCGATAAATAAACAGCAGTAAGCAAATTATCACACAGGCCGCCTGCCATTTTAGCTATGGTATTGGCGCTGGCAGGAGCAATAATGATCAGGTTGGCCCATAGGCCCAACTCTACATGGTTGTTCCATTGCCCGGTCTCAGCTTCAAAATATTCGTGATAAACCGGTTTTTTTGATAAGGTAGACAGTGTAAGCGGAGTAATAAAGTTGGTGGCATCGGGCGTCATCACCACCTGTACATTGGCCCCGGCCTTAACCAGCAGCCTAACCAGCGTTGCCGATTTATAGGCGGCAATGCTACCGCATATACCCAAAACAATGTTTTTACCCTCAAGCATAAATAAAGTAAAAAATAAAAAGTCAAAATTCAAAAGCGCAGCAAACGGCTTTTTTTGAATTTTGACTTTTAGCTTTTGAATTAAAAGAGCTTACGCTTCTTTAGTTGGATTACGGTAGTAAATCTTATCATCCAAAAATTCCTGAACGGCTACCAATGTAGGTTTAGGTAATTTTTCGTAATGTTTTGATATCTCAATTTGCTCGCGGTTTTCAAATACCTCTTCCAGGTTATCATTAACTGATGCAAATTCCGAAAGCTTTTGATGCAGTTCTTCTTTAATATTATTAGATATCTGGTTTGCTCTTTTGGCCATAATCACCAGCGACTCATAAATATTGCCTGTTTCTGCATCCAGTTCGCGCAGGTCGCGGGTTACGGTGCTGTTGGCAACTGCCGGTTTGTTGTTTGCGTTATTGATCATATCAAATTTTTTTAATTTGGAATTTTTGTATTGGTGTTTATCCTTTCTGAGGATGGGTGTAATTGTACGGTATCTTTTTTTGCCAGTTTCTGGGCCAGTTTATAATCAGCCTGGGCTTCGGCAAGTACCCGTTTGGCTTTAGCTATACCATCTTCGCTGTCTTTTTTAATGGCAGCTACATCATGCGCATATTTACTGGCAGGATATTTTTCATTAAACTGATCAGCCATAGTAATAGCCTGTCCAAAGCGGTCTTCCTGTTTGGTTTCAAGGCTGTGCATGGCGTACTCATATTCGGCCTTGGCAGTTAAATAGTCAATTTCCTCGGCATATTTGGTGTCAGGATAATCGCGCAACGTATTGCCAAAAGCAAGCACAGCAGCCTGGTAATAGCCAATGGTTAAATATAGCTTAGCGTTAGCGTACGATTTTTCTTCAAGCCTTTCATGCAGGGTTTGTATCAATTTATTAGCCTCGGCAACTTTCTCGCTATTAGGATATAAGTTGATAAATAACTGCATTCTTTCAATAGCTTTTTGTGTATTATCCTGATCAAGCGAATAATTTGGCGAATCAAGATATAAACAATAAGCAGTTAAAAAACGGCACTCTTCAGCTTTTGGGTCAGATGGGAAAGTTTCGGCAAACTGTTTAAACAAATAAGCCGCTGATGTATAATCTTTAAGCTTATAGTTGGCCATTGCCTGGTAATAAAACAGATCAACGGCGCTTGATTGCCCACGATATTTAGGGGCAATATCATCAAATAGGCCCAATGCCTTGGTATATTCTTTTTTATTGTACAGGTTTTTAGCTTCCTGGAATTTTCTTGTATTATCATTACTTGCCCTTAGTTTTTCGTACTTGCTTTTACAGCTTCCTAAAACCAATAGCAATGCAATAAATAAACCCGAAAATAACGATAGGTGTTTTTTAAACATTTTGCAAAGATATGAATAATATAAAAATCGGTCAATTATTTATTTGACAGCTAATATATAACGCTTATATAATGTATAAATAATAGTTTAGGTTATTTAACATCTTTTAACTTATGGTGTTTTACTATATATAATAGGTACTTTAAACAGCCTTGTTATAACGTATGGGGCAGGTTTAAAATTATTTTAACTTTTTAAAGCTGATTTGCAGTGTGTTATAAATACACTTTGATTAAATAGCGGAAATGATTTGTATAAACCAAAATTGTGCATACCTTTGCAGCCCGCAAACGAGATAGCGGGGCTTGTTCTGAAAGGTAAAAACAATCAAAAAATATATTTTAAAATATATTTTGAATAAGTGAAAAAGGTTTCTACCTTTGCAGTCCCAAAACAAACGGGGCAATAAATCGAAAGCGATTTTCGGTTTAAAAATTGAAAAAGTGATCACTGAAAAGTGATAACAAATACAAAATCTGATCCGTGAGGTGACGAGAGAAAGTTCTTTTAAGAAATGGAAATCATGCAGCGTAGCGGGCTTTGAAGGTTACGAAAGGGAGAGAAGGGATAACTAATCACTGATCAACCAATCACTGGTTAACTAAACAAAGTTTGTTATAAGAATAGGATACTGTATAAAGATATATTAATACAGATTAAAGATTCTATTAAAAAAGATAATAGGGTCAGAAAATCGAACTAGACATTTTACAATGGAGAGTTTGATCCTGGCTCAGGATGAACGCTAGCGGCAGGCCTAATACATGCAAGTCGGACGGGATTTTGGAGCTTGCTTCAAATGAGAGTGGCGCACGGGTGCGTAACACGTATGTAACCTACCTTGTTCAGGGGGATAGCCTCTCGAAAGAGAGATTAAGACCGCATAAAATCACAATGTGGCATCACAAAATGATCAAATATTTATA
>JAICMD010000072.1 GCA_025929405.1 Mucilaginibacter sp.
CGTGGTAATCTTTGCGCCGCCTAACAAAAAAAAGCGCAGGTTATCCATGCGGTCAGATTTGAGCTTTATATCCAGCGGAAAATCAACACTGGTATTAGTTACAGGTTTATGAATTTCGGGAGTTGAAACATACGTATAGTCAACCACCCTGTCGGCAAATACCAATGAGGGTGCAAACCTGGCTTCCAAATGTTCGGTTAAGCGGTAGCGGGATAAAAAGCCAATAGCAAAACCAACGGCGTATGATGAACTGATGCTGGTTAAACTGCTGGTTACATTAGTGTTGTTTACAGCATCAACAAATGGAGTTTGCCAATTGGGGGTTTTATCAATTTTATAATAACTGTTAACGTATGAAAATGTGAAACCAAAGCCCAGATCACGCTGATCGGCCCCGCCGCCCCAGCTTGGCACCTTTTGGGCAAGCACCAGGTTGCTGCAAACAAACATACATACAAGTAGCAGGTATTTTATCTTGCTCATTTAACGCCGGTGTATATTGAACAGATACCAAACGCCAGCGGCCTGCTTTTGGTATATTTAAAACCCGCCTTAACCATTACGGCAATAAAATTTTTCCCATCCGGAAAAGCCTCAACCGACTCGGGCAGATAGGAATATGCTCTTGAATCTTTTGAAAATATTTTGCCAATAGCGGGGGTTATATAGTTAAAATAAAAATGGTACAATTGTTTTACCGGGAACACTTTGGGTTTTGAAAACTCCAACACTACAGCCTTGCCACCGGGCTTGAGCACGCGGTAAATATCTGACAGGCCTGCCTGTAGATTTTCAAAATTACGCACGCCATAAGCTACGGTAACGGCATCAAACTCGTTGGCATTAAATGGTAAACCTTCCGAATCGCCCAGTTTTACTTCAAATTTATCAGCCAAACCACGTTTGGTAATTTTTTGCTGCGCGATGTCAAGCATCCCCTGCGAAATATCAACACCGATAATTTTTTCGGGTTTAAGGATAGATAAGGCCTCAAAAGCAAAATCACCCGTGCCGGTAGCCACATCCAATATCAGTTTTGGCCGATCATTCTTTAACTCATTAATAGCCTTTTTGCGCCAGATGATATCAATGCCCAACGACATAAAGTGGTTCAGGAAATCGTAGGTTTTGGATATATTGTTAAACATATCGGCCACCTGCTGTTTTTTGGTGCCCTGCTCCTGGGTATACGGAATTACGGTTTTGCTCATATTATTGGGCAAAGATAGGTTTTTTGGTTCATGGTTGCTTTTGGTTCATAGTTGATAGTTCATAGTTCATGGTAAAATTTCTTATAATTAATATAAACTACTATGATCTATGAACCATGAACTATCAGCTCTCATTCAGCGCCAGCAATCCTTCAATATCTAATTGCTCGGTAACCATTTTCAGTTGGCCATCAGCATCAAAGGGCCATTCTTCGCGGGGCCTGTCCCAGTAAAGTTCAACGCCATTTTTGTCGGGGTCGTCTAAATAAATAGCCTCTGATACGCCGTGATCGGCTGCGCCGGTTAGCTGATATTTGGCTTCTATTAACCGTTGCAATGCTTTGGCCAAATCCTTACGCTCCGGGTATAATATAGCGGTATGAAATAACCCAGCAGTATTTTGCGGCGCAGGCTGCCCGCCCCTGCTGTACCATGTGTTTAGCCCAATGTGATGATGATAACCGCCGGCAGAAATAAACGCTGCCTGGTCGCCATACTTCTGCATCAGTTCAAAGCCTAATATGCCGCAATAAAAATCAAGTGCGCGCTGTAAGTCGGTTACCTTTAAATGCACATGGCCAATGCGGGTTTGGGCAGGGATTTTGTATTCCATTTTTAAAGGTAGTGATTAGTGATTGGTTAATCAGTGATTAGTTGATACTTTACAGTTATATGAACTAACCAATTTGAAAACTGATCACTAATCTCCAAACACTAATCACTAATACCTATCTTTGCCCTCATGATCGTCAAATCTGCCGAGTTTATTTGCAGCAATACCCAAATATCAAAATTGCCGCCGCCGGTAAAGCCCGAATATGCTTTTATTGGTCGCTCAAATGTGGGGAAATCGTCATTGATCAATATGCTTACGGGCAAAAAGGGATTAGCCAAAACATCGCAAACACCCGGTAAAACGCAACTTATTAACCATTTTTTGGTAAACGGCAACTGGTACATTGTAGACTTGCCCGGTTATGGATATGCACGTGCATCAAAAAGCAAAAAGGCCGGTTGGGATAAGTTTATCCATACTTACCTTGATAAGCGCGAAAGCCTGCAATGTGTAATGGTCCTGATTGACAGCAGGCTTGAACCGCAAAAAATCGACCTTGAATTTTGCAATTGGCTGGGCGAAAAAGGATTGGCATTTGTGCTGGTATTTACCAAGGCCGATAAACAATCGTCAGTAAAAACAGATCAAAATATCGCTAAATTTAAAAAGGCGCTGTTGGCCAATTTTGAGGAGGCCCCGCAATATTTTATAACGTCATCCGAGTTGCAGCAAGGTCGGGATGAATTGCTGGGGTTTATTGGTGGGATAAACCAGGAGTTTGTGGTGCCTGATTATAAAATATAAAAATTAAAACGTCATTGCGAGGAACGAAGCAATCTCAGAACTTTGCATACCAATTGCATGCGACGAGATTGCTTCGTTCCTCGCAATGACGGTATTAGAATACTTATTCATAAATGAAAAAATACTTTTCACTCGTTACTTTCTCGCATACTATTTTTGCTATGCCATTTGCCTTTATAGGCTTTTTTTTGGCGGTTACTACTACCAATTATCCGTTTGAGTGGCAAAAGCTGGTGCTAATGGTTTTGTGTATGTTGTTTGCCCGTAACTCGGCTATGGCTTTTAACCGTTATCTGGACAGGGATATTGATGCTAAAAACCCACGTACTAAGGTGCGCGATATTCCGGCGGGCAGGGTAACTCCGGCGGCAGCATTAACATTTACCTTAATAAATTGTGCCTTGTTTATTGGCACTACGTGGTTTATTAATACGCTTTGTTTTTATTTATCGCCGGTAGCTTTACTGGTAGTATTGGGGTATAGTGCAACCAAGCGTTTTACTGCGCTTTGTCATTTGGTTTTGGGCTTAGGTTTATCGCTTGCCCCTATTGGTGCTTACCTGGTGGTTACGGGTCATTTTGATCTTACTCCCCTGTTCTTCTCATTCGCGGTATTGTTTTGGGTAAGCGGGTTTGATATTATTTACGCCATGCAGGATGAAGATTTTGACCGCAGAGAAAACCTGCACTCCATACCTGCCTATCTGGGTAAGGTTAACGCGTTGAGGCTATCCACCTTCCTGCATGTGCTATCCGCTGCATTTATTGTTATGCCGGTGTTTTTCATTCACCCGGGAATATTGTATTACATCGGTATCGTTTTCTTTTGCAGTATGCTCATTTATCAGCACTTGTTGGTAAAACCCAACGACCTGAGCCGGGTAAACTTTGCCTTTATGACCACCAACGGCATTGCCAGCGTGGTATTTGCGGTTTTGTTTTTGTTGGACCGATTGGTTTAGATTAGTCCGAAAGTCCGTTAAGTCGGGAAGTCTGAAAGATATTAAGGCGAAATTTTGGGAATTTGGCTAAGCGATGCTAATTGCGAAAGCCAACGCTATAATCATTCCTATTATAATGTATCGCTGTGTAGTATTAAGTATAAATATGCTAATAAAAGGATAGCGGTAAAAAAGATAAATTTCAAAATATCTAGATATCCCAAAGCTCTAGTTTTACACAAAAATAAATTTGGGCAGCTAAATAAAATGGTATAAGAAATACTATTAAAGCCGATACACTCTATTTGTTCTTTATACTTATGTAAATACATTTTTATAAATACAATATTCCATCAAAACTGTAAACTTTCGGACTTCCGGTCTTTCCGACTTGCGGACTAAAATCTGCATATTTGCACATACGCACATCTGCACATTAAAATAACCATGATCCACAAAAAAACAAGAACATACATTCCGGCTGACCTTGAAATTAAATGGGAAAACCTGGAACCGCTTTATAAAGAACTATTAGGACGCGCCATTAATTCGGCCGAAGAATTGGAACAGTGGATGCGCGACCGCAGCGAACTGGAAGCCGCTTTGGAAGAAGATTTTGCCTGGCGCTACATCCGCATGACCTGCGATACCAATAACGAACAGCTCTTGGCTAACTTTCAGTACTTCGCTACCGAAATTGAACCTAAAATTGCCCCTTACAGCAACGATCTGAATAAAAAACTGGTAGCTAACCAATACCTGGACCAATTGGACCATGATAAATACTTTGTTTATTTGCGCGGCGTAAAAAAGGCTTTGGAGCTTTTCAGGGAAGAGAACATTCCACTCCAAACCGAGATACAGGTAGAGCAGCAAAAATACCAGTCGATAAGCGGCTCGTTATCCGTACACATCGGCGACCAGGAATATACTTTGGAGCAGGCATCTGTATTTTTAAAAGATACCGATCGCGCTAAAAGACAGGAAACCTGGGAAAAGATAACCGCCCGCCGTCTGCAGGAAAAAGAAAAATTGGATGATCTGTTTGACCATCTGCGCACACTTCGTCATCAGGTAGCATTAAACGCAGGTTTTGAAAACTACCGCGATTATATGTTCCAGGCGATGGGGCGTTTTGACTATACGCCGCAGGATTGCTATGATTTTCATCAGGCTATTGAAACCGGGGTGGTACCCATCCTGCGCGAACATGCCGAACAGCGCAAACAAGCTTTAGGGCTTGATGTATTAAGGCCGTGGGATATGGATGTAAATACATCAGGCAAACCCGCCTTAAAGCCTTTTAACAGCGGCGAGGAACTGATAGAAAAATCCATCCAGTGCTTCAGTAATATTAACCGCTATTTGGGCGAACGGCTGGAAATTATGAAGGAAAATAACCTGTTTGATGTGGTGAGCCGTAAAGGCAAGGCACCCGGCGGTTATAACTACCCGCTGTCAGAAACCGGGGCGCCTTTTATTTTCATGAACTCGGCCAATACCTTCCGCGACCTGACCACCATGGTACACGAGGGCGGCCACGCGGTGCATACCTTTTTAACTGCCGATCTTGAACTGAATGATTTTAAGCATTGCCCATCGGAAGTGGCGGAACTGGCCTCTATGTCGATGGAGTTAATTTCTATGGATAACTGGAACGTGTTTTTTGATAATGAGGAGGATCTGAAACGTGCTAAACGCGATCAACTGGTTGATGTTTTAAAAACCTTGCCATGGGTGGCCGTGGTCGACCAGTTTCAGCATTGGATATACACTAACCCTACTCATACTGCTGATGAGCGCCGGGAAGCCTGGGTGAAAATATACGAGCCTTTTGGCGCAGGCTTTGCCGACTGGACCGGGCTTGAAGAAGCCGAAGCCAGCTTATGGCAAAAGCAACTGCATATTTTCGAAATCCCGTTTTATTATATTGAATACGGTATGGCCCAATTAGGCGCTATTGCCGTTTGGAAAAACTATAAGGAAAACCCGGATAAAGCGCTTGAGCAATATCTTGCCGCCCTAAAACTGGGTTATACCAAAACTATTAAAGAGATTTACGAAACCGCGGGCATTAAATTTGATTTCAGCGCAGGTTACGTAAAAGAACTTGCTGAATTTGTAAAAGCGGAGATAGAAAAGTTATAAAATGCTTACATACAAAGCAGATATTTGTCACCCCAAAATCAAACGTGTATAAATAGCAGGTTGTTAGTAATTTCTTTGTCAGATTGTCAGGCCAACACTTGTGGCAAGCAATTTGAATAGTATATATTTGAATATAATTTAAAACTCAAGATCATGGCTTTAGAAATAACCGACTCAAACTTTGAGGATTTGGTACTTAAATCAGATAAACCCGTATTGGTTGACTTTTGGGCAGAGTGGTGCGGCCCTTGTAGAATGGTAGGCCCTGCAGTTGAAGAAATTGCAAAAGAATATGCCGACCAGGCTGTTGTAGGCAAGGTAAATGTTGACCATAACCCCGGCATATCTATGAAATATGGCATCCGCAATATTCCTGCTTTGCTGTACTTTAAAAACGGCGAGATTGTTGACAAACAAATTGGTGCCGTACCAAAATCAGTGCTGGCTCAAAAATTAGACAAGCAATTACTTTCTTTTTCATAACGAAAAATGAATAATAAATAAAAAAAGCGTTACAGTTTGTAACGCTTTTTTTATTTGTACACACCTGCCTATTTTAATACATTAGTAAATGCTAAAACTTAATGAAGATCAGCACGTAAGGCAGCTTGCCAATTTGGAGTTGCTGGCCCGCCAGGTGGTAGAAGGTTTTATAACCGGTTTACACCAAAGCCCCTTTCACGGGTTTTCGGTTGAGTTTGCCGAGCACCGCCTGTATAACAGCGGCGAATCAGTTAAAAATATCGACTGGAAACTACTGGCCCGCACGGATAAATTGTTTGTAAAGCAGTTTGAGGAAGAAACCAACCTGCGCTGCCATTTACTGCTGGACACATCTTCATCTATGAATTATCCTGATAAGGGTATCAACAAACTGCAATTTTCTATCTATGCCATAGCATCATTAATGTATCTGTTTAAAAAACAGCGCGATGCTTTTAGCCTGGGCCTTTTTTCGGATAAGATAGATTGGATGAGTGGTGTTAAATCAACCTCAACCCACCTGTTTTACTTATATGCCCAGTTAGAAAAAGCTTATAACGAGCCTAAAGTAAACACATCAACCAATATTGCAAATGTGCTGCACCATATAGCGCAGGAGGTGCACCAGCGTTCAATGGTTATTATTTTTAGCGATATGCTTGAAAATAATATGAGCGATGATAAGCTGCAGGCCCTGTTTGCTGCCATACAACACTTAAAATACAACAAGCACGAAGTTGTTATATTTAATGTGGTTGATAAGCATAAAGAAATTGACTTTAATTTCGACAATCGTCCGCACCATTTTATTGATATGGAAAGCGGCGATGAGGTAAAGGTACACCCCAACAAAATACGCGAAACGTATCATGCCTCGTTAGCTAAGTTCAGGAGAGAGCTTGAACAGAAATGCGCCCAATATAAAATTGATATGGTGGATGCCAATATTCATGATGGCTTCCAGAACATATTAAAATCGTACCTTATTAAGCGTAATAGCATGATTTAGGTTGTGGGGTGAGGTTGAAAAAAAGTTGAAAAGGTTAAAGAAGTTAAAAACGTTAAGGAACAACAATTCCAACTTCTTTTAGCTTTTATAACAACTTATACCCAAACCAATTTATAAAAACTCAAATCAATTTACCAAACCTGATGTTATAGAGTAAACGTATACAAATAAGTATGAGACTAACTGTTGAGCGTAAACCTGTAAGAGTTAATCCGGATTCAAAACGAGTAATAGCCAGATTTTTTTTTAATGGAAATGACAGAGCCAAAGAAGTAATAGAAAGGGTAATGAGCATAAGCGAGGAAACCGTTTTTGGCATTATATCACCACTTTTGCAGGAATACTCAAAACGCCACCGTAATATAACCCGTGTTTTAAACCGCCATTGCAGCAAGCTAAAACCACTGCTGGCCGAGTTAGAAATTGATTTTGATACGCTTTCTGTTTACCGCAAATTATTGTTAGGCTCCTATTTTACACATGAATATTCTATTGAGTCGGCAGCGTTTTTTAACCCATCAATTGTTCAGGACCCTGACCAGACCGAATTGCAGGAAGGCGAACGCCGCGTAATTATGAGTTTCAGGGCCGTTGGCGAGGGGCATATCTCGTCAATAACCTTCCGCAGGGCGTTGTTTGATAAAAATAACTGCATTACCGTATTGCCGGCAGGCAATTATATTGACGAGGCCGAAATTGTACGTAACGCAGTTTATAATAAAAAACTGTTTTTTGATAAGGCCGCCATCACCCAGATAAATATTGATGTGCTTCGCGAGCTTGAAGAAAAGCTTGATCATCATTTTGAATATTCAACACTGCGCCGTATCATATCCGATTCGCAAAAACTACAGGAAAATGATATGAAACGGCTGGAATATGATAAAGTATTATGGCTCGCCGATTCATATTATGAGATAGTTTTTTCGATGGATACGGACATATCCGACAGGGTAATATTCCCGATATCTGAGTATGAGCGCAAAGGTATTGAAGACGCCCGCTTTGTTGAATTTAAGCATGATGACGGCAGCTCGGTATATTATGCTACTTACACTGCTTATGATGGCTCATTGATAATGCCTAAGCTACTGCAAACCAATGATTTTTATAACTTTAAAATAATGCCTTTATACGGCGATGGGGCGCAGAATAAAAACCTGGCGCTTTTTCCGCGTAAAATAAACGGCAAATATGCCATGATGTCGCGTATTGACGGATGTAATAATTACATCATGTACTCTGACAAAATAAATGTATGGGAGAAGCCTGTTTTGTTACAACAGCCTAAATTTACCTGGGAGTTTGTGCAGATAGGCAACTGCGGGTCGCCAATTGAAACCAAGCATGGCTGGATAGTAATAACACACGGTGTTGGCCCTATGCGCCGTTATGTATTGGGTGCAAGTTTGCTTAAACTAGACGACCCAACCATTGAAATAGGTCGTTTAAAAGAACCTTTATTAACCCCCAACAGCGATGAACGCGAGGGTTATGTACCTAATGTGATATACTCTTGCGGTGCTATCATTAATAATAATAAACTGATCATCCCTTATGGCTTATCTGACTACTCAACCTCATTTGCCGAAGTTGATTTAGATGAACTGATAACGAAGCTGAGAGAGGGTGAGGAATAATTAATAATAAATAACGTCATTGCAATGACCAGCGAAGGATCTTATGCGCTTTACAAACTATTGTTTAATAAGATGCTTCGCTATCGCTCAGCATGACAAAACAGAAAGTTTATCCCAAAATCCTCTTATACAACTCCAGATAATCGCCCACCATTTTATCAACGGAAAATTTAGCAGTTGCCCAATTGAGGCAATTAACACGGTTAATTTTACCAATAGCATTTACCACTTCAACAGCTTCATCAACCGTATTAACCAAAAAGCCTGTTTCCTGATGTTTTATCAGTTCGGGCATGGAGCCGCGGTTAAACGCTATAACGGGTGTGCCGCAAAGCATGGCCTCGGCAACGCTTAGGCCAAAGGGTTCATTAAAATTTATAGGATGTAACAATGCCGAGGCCTTGCTCAAAAGTTCGTTCCGCTTTTCCGGTCCGGCGCTTCCTAAAAACCGGATGTCATCATTATTTATTTCAGGTTCAACCTTTGCCTTAAAATAGTTTTCATCCTGTATTATGCCAGCTATTAGTAACCTGCGCTTGCTTTTTTTAGCTATAGCTATCGCTTCGGCAGTGCCTTTATCGGGGTGTATACGGCCAAAATATAAAAGATAATCCTGGGGATTATTGTTAAACGTAAAATGGGTTGCATCTAATCCGTTGTAAACTGTAGCCAGATAGTTAAGCTCAAGGCTCCTGTCGGCATCGCTTATAGAAACATAATGACCGATATTATTGTACTTTTTGTACACCGGTATTATTTGTGGCGATGAAAAACCGTGTATAGTTGTAATAACCGGTGTTTTTATTAAACCCGAATAGGTAAGCGGCAAAAAATCAAAATTGTTATGTATGATATCAAAATTGCCGGCTTTTTCCATCAGGTTGCTGATGTGCAGGCACTCCAGCACTTTTACATCCTGGCTCCGATCCTCCTCATATCCTTTTTCACAAATAGCATCCAGTTTACCTGCGGTAACCGAATCGCCGGTGGCAAAAAGAGTAACATCAATACCCAGTTTTATTAAGCCTTCGGCAATGTTTGATGCTACCTGCTCCCACGGCCCGTAGTGCCTGGGCGGTGTGCGCCAGGCCACGGGCGATAACACAGCTACCCTCATTTAGCCGAATGCAGTTTTTGGGTAAACTTGTTGTACTCGTACTCCAATTCAAAGGCTTTTAATACGGTTAAATGCGATATTAAGTAAGCCAATGTACTCTCGGCACCCTGGTTACGGTTTATGCCTGTTGGCAGCAAGCCATCACAGCAGCCTTTGGTTTCATGGTCATACAATGGCGCACGCAGCGTGTTTTCGCCCAGGAACCAGCGGTAGCATAAAAACATCTTTTCGATATACTCCGGTTTACGGAAGGTTTTATATGCCTGAAAGTGCATTAGCACCATTGCCATAGTTTCAATGGCCTGCTGGTCGTAAACCGGGAAGGCTTTGCCTTTATAGTACCAGCCATCATTACCAACCGGGCTTAAATACCCGTTCGATAGCGTAAGATTATCTAAAAATGCCATGGTTTTAAGCGCCACCTTTTTAACTGTTTCATTACCCGTAATCTCGCATGAATGCAGCAGCGCCAATGGCAATATGGCATTATCATAAGTTAAACCATCCTCAAACCATTGCCAATCTTCAGTTTGCACATTGTCGTAGGCAGACATTAGCATATCGGTAAGCCTTACCAATTCTTTTACCATCCCTTCATCAGTTGGGTAAACATTCAGGTACAGGCTTATGCCTATTATTGTATTTGCTATCCCTCTTAAATACCTAAGGTTTTTAAAATGCGGGAATGAACGGTGAAAAATCTCGGTAGCAAACTCGCGGTACGAGTTGCGCGATGTACAGCCAATTAAATGCCCCAACGCCCATATAGTACGGCCAAATGAATCTTCTGATCCAACCTCATCCAGGTACTGCCTGCTAAAGCTTAAAAAATTGCGGAAGTTGCCATCCTCGGTTTGCATGTAGTGGATGTAACTTAAATATATAGGCAACAGGTCGTAAGCTTCCTTGCTGTTATTACGCTCATAGGCCATGAGGGCCATAATAAGCGCCCGCGCATTATCATCCAAACAATAGCCTTCCTTTAAGTTGGGTATGCCATATTTAGCGTGCTGCACAATACCGGTATCATCAGTTAACCGTACTACATGCGCCAGGCTAAATTTGGGCATTATCTCAGGGTCAACAATGCTGTTCTTTAAAATTTTGTCCCTAAAATCGTGCTCATAAATAGCCTCCTGTGCTACCTTAATATAATCAGACCCTACAACCGGCCAGCGCAGGTGCAAGCCATATTCGTAAGCGTTTTGCTTTAATTCATTCAGGTTTTCCGGGTTGTCCAGCAATTCTAAAATAATATCACCCAATTGATCGGCATTTTTAAAATCAAACAGGTGGCCACGGTTATGGTCAAGCAGCTCGGTAGCATGCCAATAAGGTGTTGATACCACTGCTGATCCGGCTCCTACAGCATAAGATAATGTTCCGCTGGTTATTTGTGCTTCGTTTAAATATGGCGTAACATAAATTTCGGCTGCCGACAGGTAATGTATCAGCTCTTCCTCTGTTACAAATTTGTTGATAAACGACAGATTTTGCGATACGCCTAATTGCGCAGCCAGCGATTTTAGATGGTCGCGGTACTCCTCGCCCGAATTTTTTAATACGCCCGGGTGGGTATTGCCTAAAATTACATACATCACATCAGGATGTTTGGCAACAATTTTAGGCAGGGCTTTAACAACGGTTTCCAGTCCTTTATTACGGCTTATCAAGCCAAATGTTAAAAGCACCTTGCGGTTTTTAAACTGCGACAGGCTTTTTACCGGATTTATTTCGGACGCCTCCACATCAGGCACACCATGTTCAATAATTTGTATCTTTTCGGCAGGGATATCATAGTTTTTGGTTAAAAACTCAACAGCCCGGTTACTCATCACAATTATTTTTGCCGATTGATCTGCTATTTCCCGTATAATAATGCGCTGCACGTAACTTGGTTCTTTTAATACAGTATGCAGTATGGATATCAGCGGTTTTTCAAGGCGGTTAATAAATGGCAATATGTAAATGCCGCTTTCGCCACCATAGATGCCAAACTCATGTTCCATTATACAAACATCTGCAGCACTGGTATTTACATAATTTGCTGCCCGGATATAATCCTTCTGATGGTTTTGACGCACCACATACTTTACCTCTTCGGGATATTCATACTCCTGCAAATCTTCCGAATCAGTAAGCGCTACCACAAAGTCGCCTTTAAGCAAGGTTTCTCTTTCAGGAAAATTACTGGCTACCGCACGTACCAGGTTTTGATTAAATGTAGCTATCCCGCATTCGCGTGGCGGATAGGTAGAGATGTATGCTATTTTCATATAATTAGAAAACTGTGTTAAGGACAATATTGTTTGTTTATATACAAAAAGTGACCAAAAAAATATGCGCTAACGGCTCAATTAATAGATAAGGATCGGTTTTTTACAGGCAATAATTTATTATGCCTGTATATGTGCATAAACCATACCAAATAAACAACCTATGGTATTATAAGTTTACCATTAATTGTCGGCAAAAATTAAAATCGGGCAAAGGATGTGCGATTCCATCCAGCGGTAGGGCACAGGGAAGGGTTTAATAAAGCGTATAAAATCATACCTGCCGCATCACAGGCAACTATTGGATAATGTTTGTGAAAACAAAGACATTTGAAATAAATCTTAACGAATCAGCTATAAAACGTTATAGCTTCCATAATTACTGCGCAGGCTTTTTTAATTTCATCCGGGGTGATAATAAGCGGCGGGGCAAGGCGCATGGAGTTGGAGCAGTGTAAAAACCAATCGGTAATTACGCCGTGTTCAATACAGCGGTCGATTATTTTTTTATTAAGATCAAAGCTTTCCAGTTCAATAGCAAGCATTAAGCCTTTGCCTCGAATTTGTTTAATGGATGGATGCACCAGCAATTCCCGAAAAAGCTGCTCTTTTTGTGGTACACTATCAATCAGCTTTTTGGCAAGTAATACCTCTAAAGCTGCAAGCCCGGCCGCGCAGCAAACCGGGTGTCCGCCAAAGGTAGTGATATGACCTAATATAGGGTTTTCTTTTAAAGCGCCCATAATTTGGTTTGACGCTATAAAAGCGCCTATAGGCATGCCGCCGCCCAATGCTTTTGCTAACAACAAGATATCAGGTACTATACCAAAGTGCTCAAATGCAAACAACTTGCCCGTGCGGCCAAAGGCGGCCTGTATTTCATCTAGTATCAGCAAAGTGCCTGTTTCGGTGCAGCGTTGCCTAAGTGCCTGCATATAATCAATATTAGGGACGCGTATGCCTGCCTCGCCCTGTATGGTTTCGATGATTACACAGGCGGTTTGATCGGTTATTAATTGCAGGTCATCAATATTATTAAAGCTGATAAACTTTACGCCGGGTAAAAGCGGGC